>JABBBW010000137.1 GCA_018607205.1 Opitutales bacterium
GTGTTGGATGGCACCCCGATGCCTTTCCTTTGTCCTAAAGTATAGCGGTGTAAACCTTGATGGTTTCCAAGTACCTTGCCGTTTGTATCCACAATTTCACCGTTTTTGTCTTGGATGAAATGAGATAGGAACTCAGGAACTTTAACTTTTCCTAAAAAACAAATTCCCTGACTATCCTTCTTTTGGGATACAGGTAATGAAAAGGCATGAGCCAGTTTGCGCACATCTGGCTTTTCCAGCGAACCTAGAGGGAATCTGGAATACATGAGCTGACTCGATTTTAAGCGGGCAAGAAAATAAGATTGGTCTTTGTTTTTATCTTTCCCCTCCCAAAGTTCTGCTTCTCCGGATTTGTTTGTTTTACGGATGCAATAATGTCCGGTTGCCAATGCCTCAAATGATTGCTTTTGGGCGTACTCCAGTAGTGCGCCAAATTTCATCTGTCGGTTGCATAATACATCTGGGTTCGGAGTTATGCCGTCGGCATAGCCATGAACCATTGGGTTGACTACTTCTTGCTGGTAGAAATCGATAAAATTGACCACATGAAAAGGAACATCCAACTGTAAAGCTACAGCTTCAGCATCTCTAAGGTCTTGTGCTCCTGGACAATTACCCAGGAGATCATCTTCATGTTCCCAGGTTCTTACATAAACGGCTTCGACTTCATGACCGGCTTGTTTAAGCAAAGCGGCGGTAACCGCACTGTCTACCCCCCCAGACAAGGCGACAAGAATTCTTTCTTTCGTTGATCTTTGCACTCTAAGGCGAACAATAATGATTGATCGGGGTCCAAGCAAAAGGTTTTTGGATGGATTCACAGAACCTTTCTCTGTAAGGAGATAGGCGATGGGGTATAAAGGTGGAGGGAAAACATGGGTAGAGCCAAAAGGTTTGGGGTGGGTCGCCTTGGAAAGAGATTGGGAGGGAGATCTTTTACCTCAGGATCTCGTGGCGGAAGCTGGTATTATCGGAGATGGGTTTAAGGTTGCAGAGCCCTATACACGGGCTTCTTTTGGCGGTTATGTGAAGGTCGACAGTAAGTGGTTGTTTTTTTTTCCTGATCAATCAATTTCTTTTCATGGTATAAATGGAGAGAAACTTTTTCTTTTGGGAGATTGTAATGATTGGGAATTTTCTTCTCGGTGGGAATTATCCCCTGTTAAAGGAGGGATGCAACTTTGGGTCGAGGATGAAACCTTGAGTAAATTTAAAGAGTTTGAATTTAAGTTTTGTACCGAAAAGGGTAGATGGATTGATCCGCACGATAACTTTCCTGCTTTTCCGACTTCTGCGGGAAAATTTCGTAATGCTTGGTTTCATAAAAATAGAACAGGTAAGGATTTGGTTGAATTTAACCTTATTGAACCCCGAGGAGTCATAGGCAGTGAAAAATGGATATCTTACCGACCGGAGGGTAGTTTCGGGTTTAGTTTTGACGGAGAATATTCATCGTTTCGAATCTTTGCTCCACGGGCTGAGGGCATTGAACTTTTATTATTTGAGAAAACAGCTGATAGCATTTCTCAAAAAATACCGATGTTGCCTAAGGATGACGGAAGTTGGTTTGTAACTTTGCAAGCTTCATTAAAGGGGGTACTTTATAAATTTTCTATAACCCAATTAGATGCTCAAAGTAACTTATTTTCTAAAGAAATTGTAGACCCGTATGCTCGTGCAATGGTGGGTAGGAATGGACCAGGGCTTGCCTTGTTTCCAGAATCCAAGCCTCAGGGCAAGGCTTTCAATCCGCCTCCAATTGAGGACGCTGTAGTGGTTGAGGCACACATCCGGGATTTGTTAGCTAATGCCCCTTGTGCATTAAGTGATGGGGACAGGTTAGGGTTTAAGGGGTTGGCTAAGTGGCTAACCTCCAAAGATTGTTACTTGCGAAAACTCGGCGCAAATGTTGTGGAGCTTCAACCTATTCATGAATTTGATGCCAGGACAAAAGAACAATACCATTGGGGGTATATGCCGGTAAATTTCTTTTCTCCGGCATCCGTTTATTCAAGTAGTTCCAAGAATGACGCATCTCTTTCTGAGTTTAGCCAATTGGTCGATGCCTTTCACGATGCCGATATGGCGGTTGTTTTGGATGTAGTTTATAACCACATAGGGATACCTCAGCATCTAATCAATTTGGATAGGGAAATTTATTGCTCAACGGACAGTAGTGGAGATTTGACTAATCATAGCGGTTGCGGAAACGATTTAAGATGTGAGTCGGAACCCGTAAAAAAGTTAATCATAGACAGCTTAGTTTATTGGGTAGAAGTTTTTGATGTAGACGGGTTTCGTTTTGATTTAGGTGAATTGCTTGGCTTAGAATTGCTTACTGAGATTGAAAATGAATTAAAGAAAATAAAACCTGGAATTCTACTTTTTGCTGAACCATGGAGTTTTCGTGGAAGGTTGCCCGTCGAGATGAATAAGACAGGCTATTCACTTTGGAGCGATGCATCGAGAGAAGGATGGCTCAAGTATGCTAAAAACCAATCGGGGAAGGATCTAGCGATTAACCTCTTGAATGATGATTCAGGAAATCAAAATCATAGGTCTTACCAGTCTCTCAATTATTTGGAATCTCATGATGATTATGCTTTAGTCGACCGTTTTCGGGACCTGGGAGATTGGGGGGAGGGAGATTCTTTACCTGAGGAGGTCGTTCGCCGAGTGATGGTAGCCTTGGGAATGTTAATGGCAGCTCCTGGTGTACCGATGCTTAGTGCAGGACAAGATTTTTTGAGGCATAAACAAGGTATTAGAAATACCTATTTAAACGGTGATATAAACGCATTAAATTATAAAAACCTTCAAGTTTTTGAGGAAGAAGCTCTCTTTGTTCGGAAGTTAATCGAAATTCGATTGTCCAGAGCTGGTCATCGAGCAAGGTACCCTCATTCGGATGAGTGGACCTTACATTCTTTCCCTGTTTTTTCAGAATCTGCAATTTGCTATGGTTGGGAACATAAAAAAACAGAAGAAAAATTTTGGATTTCTGCTAACCCTTCCCAAGAAATAGCTTCCATTGAGTTGCCTGAATCTTGGAGTTCAGTTGCCCAACAGTTGGCGGCTTACGGCTTTGAATCTTTTGACCCAAATGTAGTAAATCCACTTTCTTTTTATTGGGCAGGTAATATCTAGGCTTCTATGGACTCAAAGAAATCCTGAGCAATTCCGTAGCGTAAATTGTGAAAAGAATGAGTAATGCTCTGGGCACCTAAGAATTCCATCGTTTCAATGATCGTAATTAGTCCAAATGGAAATACATCTGCCCGGTCACTGGGTAGTTTTGGAAATCGGCCGACTCGATCACTAAGAGAAAGGCTGCATACCTCCTTCGCTAATTGTTTAATTTCTGAAAGGTTGAGGCTTCTGTTTTTCATGTATCCGTCAGGATTATTTAAGATCTGGCGTAAAAATACTAGTATACCTCCAGTGCCCACTAGGTGCGGTCTTTTCGCAGAATAAATTTTAAATTCTTTTTGAACTATGTTCCGGACGAAACCTCTAGTTTTAAGTTGAGTTTCAGGAGTTAGGGGCAGGTTGAGGTTTGAAGAATTTGCTAAAGCCACTGATACCGCTCCGAGTGGTAGGCTTTGTATGTTACATACTCTTTTTTGTTCAACCTCCATTATTTCTAAGCTACCACCCCCGATATCCAAGGCGAAATAATCTGCAAGATCATTAATCATTGGGTCGGTTTGCAGCCCTTTAACCACGGCTTTTGCTTCTTCTTGTCCTGAAAGAATTTTAATTTTCAGACTAGTTTGTTGTTCGACAAAGAGGGTAACTTCTTGTGAGTTTTCGGCTTTTCTTAAGGCTTCGGTTGCAACAACAATCAAGTGATCGGTTTGATGGGATTGGCATATGTTTTGAAATTTATCTATGCAACTTACCAGGCGGGTAGACCCTTCTTGAGAGATTTTTAAAACTTTTTTTTCCGTTAGTGTGAAAATCCTACAGGGAAGGGATTTCTCTTCCAGGATTTTGAAATTCTGTTGGCCTGGAAAAGGTTTTATTTGAGCAATAAGTAATTTGCTAGTGTTTGAACCAAGGTCAATTACACCGACTTTCATATTTGCTTATTCAAAAGAGTAACCTGAAGGACCAATTACTATAGTGAACTCGCCCTTGCCGCTAGATTGACTCTGTTCTTCAATTACCTGATTAACTGGTCCAGATAAAATAGACTCATATGATTTGGTCAGCTCCCTAGCTAGGCAAATAAATCGATCGGAACCTAGGATTTCAGAAATAGCATTCAAGGTTTTTTCAATTTTGTATTTTGATTCGTAAAGAACGACTGATCCGTCGAAATCTTTCCATGACTCAATCGTTTTCTGAACTTGTCCCCTTTTTTTGGGTAAAAAACCAATGAAGGCAAACTGATGAGTGGGGAGTCCCGATGCAGCAAGGGCAGTAAGGGCAGCATTAGGACCAGGGATCGGAATAATCTTGAGCTTGCGGGCATGGCATTCTCTGACCAACCGAAACCCTGGGTCGTTAATGCACGGGTATCCGGCATCTGATAATAACGCTACTTTTTTCCCGCTTTCGATATCTAGGGCAATTTCTTGAGATTTTTTCCTCTCATTTTCTTCACGGTATGAAACCATGGGGATTCGAAGGTTTAAATGCTGTAAAAGTTTGGCAGTTACCCGGGTATCCTCACATGCGATGATGTCAGAATTTTCAATCGAATGAGCTGCCCTTTGGCTTAAATCACCAAGATTACCAATCGGAGTGGCAACAATAAAGAGACAACCGGATAATTCTTGATCCGGACTCATAGGTAAGCTTGAGAACTATCTATTAAAACCGCCGCGATCGAAGCCACCTGGTAAACTGTATTCCCAACTGGCAGGACGACTCTGAGGAATCTTTGAATCATCAGGTGATGCAGTGAAGCAACCAGTCATGGATGATACAAGGAAGATAAAAAATGATAATAGGATAATTTTCATAAGAAATTCTCAAAGGGTTTCTTCTATCTCTGGTACTACATGTACACTGTCTCCTGGACGTAGGTCTTGGGGTGACCCAAACTGTGGTAGTAAGTACGCAAGAGAGTACCCCTGGCTGACGCTTTGGATGCGGATACGGGCAGCTTTTTTATTTTCTTTCCATAAGGTGTAAACATTGCCAAGAGAAACGCCACGTTCGCTACCCAGTGGGAGTAAAATCATCCCGGATTTACCATCAACTCTGCCTACGGTTGACGGTACACCACTTTCACTAATTTCCTTAGCTTGTGCAGCGAGCATAAGTTCAGATTGTGATAACTTTGGTGGTCCATCTTCTGTTGGTAGGAAAGGATTGACTGAAAGTTCCACGTCCGTTTGTTCAACCTCACCGCCTTGCTGCTTGGAAATCATTTCATCAATTCCTCGCTTGTAGCCCTCTGCGTCAGCTTTGCGAACCTCATCCTGAAGCACAGCAAGTTGTTCTTTTTGTTCGTTCCTTAATGTATTAATAAAGTCTTGATTTTCCTTCTCTACAATAAGTTTCTGCTCTTCTAAATTGGCGACCAAGCGGTTGAGTTCAGACTCTTTTTCTTCTGCCGCTTGCCTTTCTCCTTCACGTTCTTCTTTTTCTATTTTCAGGTCCTCTTCGAGTCCTGCAACTTTAACTGTTAATTCTGCTTCGATCTCTTCAAGTTCTTCCTTTCGCTCCTTCTCTTTAGCGTGGAGATTTTGGAATGTTCTTAAATCCTTATCCCTCTCAACAGTCATATTTCTAAGCTTGGAGATTTCTTTGATGTTATTATCGCGTTCCTTGTAGAACATACCAATTACTGTTCTCAAGCGGTTGGCTCGAGGTACTCCTCGTATTATTGTTCCGTCTTCTTTTTTTATATCCTGCTTGGGGTCGTCAGAAAATGGATCTTGGAGGCTTGCGGGTGGAGATAACTTGGAATCTTGTTGCCAGCTTTTCGATTCAGAGTTCCAGGTAAGTGAATCTACCCCGTATTCAAGGTTAAGGTTTAGCAAACTATCTCGGTACTCAGGACTTTTGAAAATTCCTTTTTCTGCAGAATCAAGAGACTCGGATGCAATAGCTAGAGGGTTTTCATCATTTTGACCCACAGGGTCATTGGCATCAAATATTTCGAAAAAAGAGTTTTTCTTTTCTTCAATGTCACTCCATTGCTTATCTCTTTCAGATTGCAGGATGGTGTAGGCATCAGAGACAACCTCATCCAAAAAAGAATGGCTTTGAGATGTGGAGTTGTCCCATTTTAACCAAATAACACCAGCTAGGCCAGCTAGGGAAAAAGTAGCCAACAATCTTAAAACTGTAGCGAAGGCTTTCATATTTAAATTTTAATTAATGCTGTATTGGAAAGAAAATCAATCAATCTTTGCCACATAAATTTTATTTTACTCATATAAGGCAATCCGAAAGACCTGTGCCCGGTCAAGTCCGTGGGTTGATATTATTTCCAATTCTATGGATTTTATTGGTTGATCTTCAAATAGATGAGATCGGTGGGCGCTAAGATTTTCCTGGACTTCAATCAGGCAGTTAGATTTTCCATTTTGGTCGGTTGAGTAAATTTTATAATCTTTGATTAGGGAAATTGATGGTCCACATTTTGTAGGCTGAGGGTGCGGGTAAGAGTTGTATCCAAAAGAAGGGTCAAAAAATAAATCAATCCTTGAAACAGATATCGGGGTTGTCCAACTAAGCTCAATAAACTCGGGATAGGAAAAATTGGTGGGCCTCGAAATCCAAAGTCCTGGTGTGTTGTAAGGACGAGACGAATCTGTAATAACTTCATTCGCTTGGTAAATATTTTGATTCGGAATAATTTCCATAACAGGACAATTATGTGGGGATGGATCGTAATTGGGAATCGGACAGTAATTAGAATACTGATTTTCTCCGTCGACCTGGCTCAACTTTCGGGGGTATTGAACATTAAAACCGACCGGAGCGTTACGGGCTTCAATTAAACAAAAATTTTGGACAGAACGAATTTCCATAAAATACCAACTTTGGGAAGGTAATTGAGTATTAAAATTAAATTCGATCCATTGCTTTCCAGGCTTGGCTACTTTAACGGAGTCAACCTCCAAGCAAGTGCCTGGAATATTTTGATTTTCATTAGAACCTGACATCAAGCGAACATCAAAGCTTTGAGGGCCACGGCATGATACGAGAAATCTAACCGTCTCCAGTTTATCAGTGATTATGGGGAATTGAACCAGGCAAGCTGTCGTTTCAATACCGTCTTCGGTAGGAAGTTCTTCAATGTTGCGTGCAGACCAAGTGGTTGAAGCTTGTGCAGTTCCTCGAACGGCTAGGTTTGCTTTGTCTGCAAATGGCAAAATGCTCGTACGGTGGTTTATTTGGGCTAGTTGCCCCCTGATTTTTTCTATGTAACCTTCCTTGGCCAAAGTCCTCGGTAATCTTTTTTGAGCTATACATTGAGTGGCACAAAATCCAGTGGCAATGCCCATTTGGGCGGCTGTTGGAGGATGGGAAAGATTAAGAGAGGTAACCGCGTCACAAGATGCGTGTCCCCCAGTCCATAAAAGATTCCTTACCTTTTGGGAATAAAGGCAGCGGAGAGGAATTTCAAAGGCTTGGGGGAGGGCAAGTTTACCCGTGGAGGAATAGATCAATGAATTATTTTCACACAAAGGGGAACGTCCCACTGCAACTGAATCAGAGTGTGCTCTACCTGAGAGTAAGTCCTTTTTAGTCAAGGTATAATCTCCTGATCCACGGAAAGTATTGTTGGGGGCAGGAAGTGGGATGACACGCTTGACTAGTAGTCCTTTAGCCAGATCTCTTAACGGTGAACGGTTTTTTAAGTAGTCCCAGGCAGCCCAGCAAAGTTCTGAAGCATTTGGAGTTGCTGAATCCTCAGAAATCCATTCCAAATGATGGAAGCCGCAAAGATTGCGATCTAGTGACTCCATCCAGGCAGTGCGGGCCGAAATAGAGTTTTTTTCCCACTTTGCGTTTATCCATTTGGGACAGCAGAAATGGGTGGGTTCCGTGCTCTTACCAATTTCTACAAGGGCGGCGGACCGAAAAATTGTTTTATGGTGACCTTGTGGATCCGGTATTGAATCTACACCCGTTTCCCCGGGAGCCCCTGCCAATTTTGCGAGGTGACCACGGTTTGATGCATCAATAAAGTACTTCGCACGAAACAGTACTTCATTCCCCTCCTGTAGGTTAATTGCGGTGCAAGTTTCGATTCTATCTTTAGCTGTGCTAAGAGTTGCGCTTAAACAATGGTAGCCTAGGAATGTGGATATCTTTGGTTCTGATTTTAATAGAGTCGTAAGTGCCCGTGATTGCCCGGCATAAGTACCTTCTTGATTGTTTACTCTGAGCTGAGAGATAATTTCTTCAAATATCCCCGACTCTCTAAAAAAAGTTTCATTTGAGGTGCTTGGAGAATCAACTGGCATTTGAGTAAATTCACCAATACTACCTCCCCATTCGTCAAGTCTTTCAACCAAAGCTACTGTAGCCCCTTCACGAGATGCTGCTATTGCAGAAGAAATCCCGGATAAACCTCCTCCGATAATTACAATATCTGATCTTTTAGGTTTAGGTTTCAAATTTTTATTTAGTGGGAAAATTTACTTTCAACACAAAATTTGTGCTTAAACGATGCTAAAGAATCCTAATGAAAGGCATTAAGTAAATTTAATAGGTTGTAGTTAGCTTTTTTAATATTGTACCGGAGGCAATGAGTCGATAGCAGAGATATTTGCCCGATTTTTTGATTTTAACTGTTCACTTACTCATAACCCACTCTCCTCAATCGCCCAATGAGAAACATCTTCCCACGCTGGTCTAACACCATCCCGGTTAAGTTGATCTTATCGTTGGGGATTTTGGGTGCAGTTGTTACAGCTGGCATTACTTATTACGCGACTCCTAAGTATACCCGCGTTGGTTACCAACCTACGCAACCTGTTTCTTACAACCATGAATTTCATGCAGGTGAGTTGGGCTTAGATTGTCGTTATTGCCACACTGGTGTGGATAAATCGTCCCACGCAAACATTCCTGGAGCAAATGTTTGTATGTCCTGCCATCAAAATATCAAGGGAGATTCCCCATTGCTTGAGCCGGTGCGTGCTTCATTTTATGGAGAGGATTCAAATAAAGATGGCAAACTTTCGGACGGAGAAGATGTAAACGAGGATGGTATTCTCAACGCTGGTCCTGCCATTCCTTGGGTTCGCATCCACAAAGCTCCAGACTATGTATATTTTAACCACGCCATACATGTTAATCGTGGAATCAGCTGTGTTGAATGTCATGGGCGCGTCGATCAGATGGTTGAAGTCCATCACGACAAACACTTGAGCATGGCATTTTGTTTGGATTGTCACCGAAACCCAGAAAAAGCCCTTCGTCCATTGGATGAGGTGACTAATTTATCTTGGCAGGTAAGTGACGAAGATGGAGTGGATCCTCTCATTGCCCAAGTCCATGCCGGTCTAGAGTTAAAAGATAATTGGGGTGTTCATCCACCCCTCAGTTGTACGGGGTGCCACCGATGATCATGGAAAATAATCCACCGGAATTGCCTGTGGGCAAAGAGTATTGGAAAAGTTTGGACAGCTTGGCTGAAACCCCAGGTTTTGAAGATTGGGTCTCTCGCGAGTTTCCTGAAGGTGCAAGTATGCTAGATGGAGTTCAAAGGCGCAGTTTTGTTAAGTTAATGGCTGCCTCCTTTGGTCTAGCGGGTTTAGGCATGACTGGTTGTCGTCGACCTGAGCATGTAATTCTTCCATACGGTAAAAGCCCGGAAGAGTTAATCCCTGGAGTGCCTGCATATTACGCTACCTCTCAGCCATCTGCCCGAGGCTACATTCCTTTAATTGTTGAAAGTCATCAAGGTCGACCAACTAAGGTTGAAGGTAATCCTTCTTATCTTCCTTATGGTGGAAGTACTGATATTTACTCACAAGCTAGTGTTTTAGATTTGTACGATCCAGATCGGGCTCAGGGAAGCTTTGCCCGCCAAACATTGAAGAGTGGCTTGAATCGGTGGAAAAAAGTATCCACATCTTCCATCCTCGAGTCATTAACTGATGAAGTTTCTAACGGTAAGGTTGCTTTGCTTGGGAATCATTCGCATTCCTTAACTCGTCGGTCTTTAATCAAAAAGGCCAAGTCCAAGGGAATTAAGTTTTTTGAACATGATGTTGTGGACTTCTGTTCTGCTGAGCGTCAACTCGGTAAGGCATTGGGTGCAAAACTAGGAATGCGAGCAGTTCCAAAACTGGCCTCTGCGAAGCGAGTTCTTTCCCTGGATAACGATTTCCTTGGTAACCGTGAGGCTAACGAATTAGCAAATTCCAAGTCTTTCATGGGCGGACGCAAAGTCCTCAACCCAGGTGATGCCAAGAAGATGAACCGTCTCTATGTGGTGGAGGCTGACCTTTCCCGTACTGGGGGGGTTGCTGACCATCGTTTACGGCTTGACTCTTCTGCTATGACAGCTTTTGCAAGTCTCGTTGCTGTTGAATTGCTTTCAAAAACCAAAACCGCTGATAAGGGCTTACTTAATCATCTCAAGAAACTTGGAACTGGGGCGCAGGAACATCAAGCATGGGCATCGGAAGCAGTTGCCGATTTACTCTCTCGACCCAAACAATCGGTTGTTCTTGCAGGTTCTCATTTACCCAAGGAGGTACAACTAATTGCCTATGCCATGAACCGAGCTCTCGGCTCAATTGGGCAAACCATTGATTACATAGAAACGAGTCATTCCGGTGGTTCCATTGCTTCTTTAGCCAAGCTTGTAAATGATGGTGAGATTGAGAGGTTGATTATACTTGGTGGAAACCCGGTATACCAAACCAAGGGGTTTATTAATTGGGAAGAACTTTCCAAGAAACTTAAGTATGTTGTACGCTTAGGTTCATCCATTGATGAAAGCTCTCAGATTGCTGATCACCACTTGGGTCAGTCTCATTATCTTGAAAGTTGGGATGTTGGCTTGACTTGGGACAATTCTGTTGCGGTACCTGTGCAACCTTTACTTGCTCCTTTATTTGATACCATTTCTGAGACAACTTTAATTGCCCACTTAATTGGCGATAAATCGGATGATTATTCTCGGGTAAAAGATCTTCACAAAACCCTTTCATTTGGGACGAAATTTGACGACTTTTTGCGGCTTGGTTCCCTTGACTACAAAACAGTTACAGCCAAAGATATTGACCCCGAGTCAGCGATTGTTGCCATCAAACCAAAACAGTCGAATCCGGCTACCTTGTCTGCTGATCAGTTAGATGTTCTTATTATCCCTGATTTCCATGCTCATGATGGTCAGTATTCCAATAATGGATGGATGCAGGAGTGCCCGGATCCCATTAGCAAACTTACTTGGGATAACGCCCTGCTAATCAGTCCTGTTCTGGCGAAGGAATTGGAGGCAAAGCACGCAGGTATAGGTCTTCTGCCTAAACCAACAATGCTTAACAAGAGTGGTCAGATTGCTCCAGATGTGGCCCAATTTGATGGTGGCAAACAAAAAGCCCCGGTCGTAGTTGTTAACCTGGGCGATCGTAAGATCGAGGCACCTCTTTATGTACAACCTGGCCTAGCTGACTATACAGTGGTAGCAACACTTGGTTTTGGGCGTACTCATGTCGGTCGAGTAGGGCAGGGTACAGGTTATGACTCTACCCCCTTGTTGGATGGTTCAGGTTCCTTGACTCTAAAGGGAGCATCATTGGAGCCAACGGGTCGCTTTCAAATTTTGGCAAATGTTCAGGAACATTGGTCAATGGAGGGGCGGGCGATTGTTCGTGAGGCCAACGCCGATGAATATATTTCTGAACCGGAGTTTGCTGATCGCATGGGCGCTGAGTCTCATTCCCCGCCAATGTGGGGAAAAGACCAAGATAAATCTCTTGAGGAAAAAGCGACTTCCACCCCTCGGGGAAATTCTGCTTACGAGCATCCAGATCATACTTACGAAAAATCTGATGTCTTTGGTATCCACCAATGGGGAATGACCATTGATTTAAATCAGTGTACTGGTTGTAGTGCATGCGTAGTTGCCTGTCAGAGCGAGAATAACATTCCCGTAGTCGGTAAAGATCAGGTTCTTCGTGGTCGCGAAATGCACTGGATTCGTTTAGATCGCTATTTTAGCTCTACTGCCCGTGATGGAGCAGAGATTCCATCTGATGTCCAAGTTTCCTTCCAAGGCGTAGCATGTATGCATTGTGAAACGGCCCCTTGTGAGTCCGTTTGCCCTGTAAATGCGACGGTTCATGACGAAGAAGGTTTGAACGCGATGGCTTACAATCGATGCGTTGGAACGAGGTATTGTGCGAATAATTGTCCTTATAAAGTCCGCCGCTTTAACTTTTTTGATTGGAATAAACGCAAAACTGATGAGCTCTATCAAGGGCCTATTGGAGAAGAAAATGATTCCCTTGTGGACATGGGGAAAAATCCTGATGTTACCGTGCGTATGCGTGGAATTATGGAAAAATGCACTTACTGCGTCCAACGAATACAGGAGTCTAAGATTCGAACCAAGGTAAATGCTCAGCGCTCTGCTAAACTCGAGTCTGGTAAGGATGGAGCAGGTGTAAAACTCGAAAAATCTGATCTTAAAGTACCAGACGGGACTATCAAAACGGCATGTCAACAAGTTTGTCCGAGCGAAGCGATTGTATTTGGAGACATAAGTGACCCGAAAAGTGAGGTCAGTAAATTGAAAAATAATCCAAGAGACTACTCTGTGCTTGGTTATTTAAACACACGTCCTCGGACCACCTTTCTTGCAAAAGTTCGTAACCCTAATCCACGGATGCCAGATTTTGCTGTATCACCTCATTCTGCTCGTGAATACCACGACAAAGCACATCCCTCGGATCATGGAGATGAGCACGGAACCCATTAAAAATGTCTGAGGTAAAAGAAGTCGAAGAACACGAGATCTTGAAAAAGGTCGACCCCGCTCCCTGGAAAGATGTTCCCTTGGTTCTTAACAATCGGGATTACAAATGGGTTACCGATAAGGTTTGTGGAATCGTAGAATCAAAGACTCCAACTTGGTGGTGGTGGTGCTTCATTACCGCCCTTTGCATTGCCAGTTTTACTGGAATGGGTTTGGTCTACCTTGTATCTACCGGCGTAGGTGTTTGGGGGAATAACAACCCTGTCAATTGGGGTTGGGCGATTGTTAATTTCGTTTTTTGGATCGGTATTGGACATGCGGGAACTCTAATTTCTGCAGTACTTTGTCTACTTAAACAGAAATGGAGAACATCTATTAATAGAGCTTCAGAAGCCATGACGGTGTTCGCTGTTTTGTGTGCAGGTATTTTCCCACTCTTCCATGTGGGAAGAGTCTGGTTTGCCTGGTGGCTTTTTCCCATCCCTAATGCTAATGCAATTTGGCCACAGTTTCGGAGTCCACTTGAATGGGATGTGTTTGCGGTTTCAACATACGCAACGGTGTCGATACTCTTTTGGTACATGGGAATGATTCCAGATATGGCGGTTCTCCGTGATCGTGCAACCGAGACTTGGCGTAAATATTTTTATGGATTTTTTGCAATGGGTTGGCGGAATGCAAATAATCACTGGCGTAATTTCGAGATGGCTTATCTTCTCCTTGCAGGTCTTTCAACTCCTCTCGTTCTTTCGGTTCATACAATCGTGTCATTTGACTTTGCTGTGGCCAATTTGCCAGGTTGGCATACTACAATTTTCCCACCTTACTTCGTTGCCGGGGCGATTTTCTCTGGTTTCGGAATGGTTTTGACTCTCCTCCTTCCAGTTCGTGCGGTTTTTGGTCTGCGTGATTTGATCACACAAAAACATATTGATAATATGTGTATGATCACCCTAGCGACGGGTAGTTTGGTTGGTTATGCATACGCAATGGAGTTCTTTATTGCTTGGTACGGGGCAAACTCCTACGAGGGTTTTGCTTTTATCAACCGTGCATTCGGCAATTATTGGTGGTCCTACTGGATAATGGTTTCCTGCAATGTTATTTGTCCGCAGTTGTTCTGGTTCAAAAAGATTCGTCAAAACACACCTCTTGTTTGGATTATTTCCATCTTCGTAAATGTTGGTATGTGGTTTGAAAGGTTTGTTATTGCCAATACTACTTTGTCACGAGACTTCCTGCCTTCATCATGGGGTTATTATTCGCCAACGGTCGTAGATATTTTCACCTTTTTTGGAACCTTTGGATTTTTCTCAGTTCTTTTCCTACTTTTCTTACGTTTTTTACCTCTCATGCCTATGTGCGAAGTGAAGTCCGTTATGCCCCAAGCTGATCCCCATGCTGATCATTAATCATGAGTGATATTATGGACATCAAATATGCTGCAGCGGCGACATTTTCTTCCGCCAAAGAATTGTATGATGCCGCGGGTAAGGTAAAAGAAAAAGGCTATTCTAATTGGGAATGCTTTTCTCCTATCCCTGTACATGGCCTGGATGCTCAAATGGGATATGCGAGATCCAAAGTACCTCGGTTCACACTTGCTGGTGGAGTAACGGGCTTTTTTACCGGTATGTTAATCGTATGGTTTATGAATGAGTTTGATTATCCATTAATCGTTGGGGGGAAGCCATATTTCAGTCCCATTTATCCCTTTCCGGTTTTTTATGAACTAACCATTCTATTTGCTGCATTCGGTACCTTGTTTGGTATGTTTTTTCTGAACCGTTTACCAAGGCACAATCATCCTGTTTTTGAACACCCAGATTTCGGACGTACCGGTGATGATAAATTTATGATCGTTATCGAAGTTGAAGATCCAAAGTATGATGACGAAGAAACGGTCAGTTTCCTCCAGGAAGTTGGTGGTCAGTCTGTGCAAATTATTCGCGAACCCATAGTTTAAAGAAGTGAGATATATCATACCAATCTTTGCCATTTTGGTTATTACCATTGTCTCTATCCTTGGGTTTAGAGGTGATTATTCAAAAAATACTCCAATCGAAGTATTTCCGGATATGGATAGGCAAGCGAAATTCAAAGCTCAAACCGCAAATTCTCGCTTTGCAGATGGCAGTGCTGACCGTCTACCGGTTACCGGTACTGTTTTACGAGGAACTGCGATTGATTCAGAAAATGTTTTCTCATCACAACCGAAATTTCACTCCGACGCTTACACCACTGGTAAATTTCCGGACGGTGAGTGGGTTAAGAATGTACCTGTTTCAGCTGGTCTAAATATGTCAACGATGCGTTTGGGTAGGGAAAAATATGGCATTCATTGTTCCGTCTGTCACGGTGATTACGGGAATGGCTTAGGTGTGACAGCTAAGTTTGGTCTTAATCCAAGAAACCTTGCTGATTCATCAAATGCTGGTAGCTACTTAGAGTCCGCAGCAGCTTGGACTGATGGACAATTTTACCATGCCATTTCAAATGGTTCTGCATCCGGAATTATGCTTGGACTCAAAGACAGGCTTTCCCCTGATGAACGTTGGGCCATTGTACTATATCTTCGTGCTTTACAAGACTATGTTGGGCAGGCAACCACTGCATCGAAAGGACAAGGATCATGATGGAAGATACCTTCACTAAGGACACTCCCCAAAAGGGTCTTTCCACCAAACTCTTAGCTGGTTCTATCCTTGGCCTCGGAGGTGGATTAGTCGGACTTTTTCAAGGATTACAAACTGGTGATAAAGCACCTTTTCTTGGTTGGTTATGGGGTTGCTCCTTTTGGCTTAGTATTGCTATCGGCATGCTCATGCTGATCATGATTTTTCGTGTCTTTAATTCAAAATGGAGCCCGGTTGTTCGCAGGCAACAAGAACACGCACTTTCTGCTTTTCCTTGGTTAGCTTTATGCTTGTTGCCTCTTTTATTGGTTGCTTGGTTTGGCAAGGATCAGGCAGGCATTCTTTGGTCTTGGATTAATCCAGCCAGTCCGACGATTGAGGTAAGCAGTATAATATCGGTTGAAGCAGATGTCCTTCATCAAAAAAAAGCTGGATACCTAAACCTAAACTTTTTTACTCTTCGCCTGATTGCTTACTTTGCTATTTTCTGTGGGATTAGTTATTGGCTTAGAAAAGCTTCTTTTTCACAGGATAAAGATGGTGATCCCAAGTGGACGCATCTTGGTACTAAAGTATCCGCAATTGGAATCCCGGCCGCTGCATTAGCCCTTACCTTTGGTGCCTTTGACATGTTTATGAGTCTGGAATATCAATGGTTTTCGACCATGTATGGAGTTTGGTTTTTTGCTTCGGGCATGCGTGCCGCTCTTGCGGTAACCATTTTAATTTGTGTTTACTTAGTAGCGAATGGAAATCTCAAGGGCCTTTTTAAACAAGCTCACCAGTATGATTTGGCCTGTTTGTCTCTTACCTTTACGATATTCTGGGCTTATGTGAGTTTCTCCCAATATTTTTTAATTTATAGTGCAAATATACCTGAGGAGACCTTTTGGTTTACTATTCGCGAAATTGATCCAAACACTGGACTTCGATCTGGATGGTTTTGGGTGAGTATGGGTTTAATATTTGGTCATTTCTTTTTCCCTTTCTTATACCTGCTTTTTTACAGAAATAAAGTCGATGTACCCAAACTTGTTTTTATTGTTTGTTGGATTTTGGCCTTCCACCTTCTTGACCTATATTGGAATATTATTCCAGGCCGAGAAATTGTTCCAGGTGCATTTGTTGGTTATGAAGCACGTCCTGTTATTGGATCTCATTTGTTGTGGGGTCTGTTCTCTCTCGTGGGGGTTGGTTGTCTTTGTGCATGGGCTGTTATTCGAAGTTTTCAATCTGGCATAGCTGAAATTATTCCGATTCGCGATCCCCGCATTCGTGAATCTATTAATCATCATGAGTAATCCGACGAACCAACGGGCAGACGGATGCAGCGTCTTCTTTACTTTCTTAGTATTGGCATTGTTGCTTTCGGGTTTCTATTTAGCTCAAAGAACTTTTGAACCGGAAGCACCTGCTTCTGTTAATGAGGCAATCGACTCAGTTCGCACAGCAAAAGCTCAGGCACACCGAGTGCAAAATGAAAAGTTTTTATCCTTGGTTGATGATTTTCATGCTGAGCAAAATACTACCATTGAATCATCGATGAAGAGTGTCCTTCAAACTTATCGTGCCGTTAGCAAGGCCCAACCACAACCATCCAAATAGGTTCGCATGCCAGCAGATTCTCCAGACAAGGTTATTGATCGTTCCGCGAAGTTGGTGTTTTCCTTCTTTCTTTCTTCAGCCGGTCTTTGGTTACTTACGGCTGCATTGCTTGCATACGTAGCCGCAGCCAAGCTGACCGATCCTTTTTTCTTAGCCTCCTATGAATTTTTGACCTACGGGAAAATTAAAGTAGCTCAGGCTAACGCTTTTGTTTACGGATGGGGAGGTAACTCGATTTTTGCTGTATCTCTGTGGATATTGGCTCGTTTGTCCCAGGCTGAAGTACGCGGATCCGTCTTCCTTGTTGTTGCTGGAGTCATTTGGAATTTAGCTATCACATTTGGGTTGTTAGGCATTATGGATGGACACATGAGTGGGCACGAAATGCTTGAAATGCCTACTGAAGTTTGGCCAGCTATGCTTATTTCCTACCTGATTATTACTTTCTTAGCCTTAGTCATTCATCGCTCCCGTCAAGTGCGTGAAACAATCGCACCTCAATGGTTTATCTTAGCTGCATTACTTTGGTTTCCGGCGTTGTTTTTAATCGCATGGAATGGGCTGGAGATCAATCCTGCTAGGGGCACATTACAGACTGTTCTTTCGATGTGGTATGGACAAAGTCTTGTTTGGTTATGGTTAACACCCGTAGCTTTAGGTGCAGCTTATTACCTTATTCCTGCAATTCTTGGTCGAACAATTGATAAGTATTATTTAGCTATATTTGGTTTTTGGTGTATCGCTGCTCTTGCTCCCTGGTCAGTGGTTCATCACTTGGAAGGTGGCCCCGTACCCATGTGGATTCCTGCGGTCGGCACGGTGATGAGCATAGCGATGGTATTCCCTATTGCTGTGGCATCAACGAACTTTCATGCAACCGCTTTCTTAGATATAGGAAAGGTTTGGGACAGCTTACCCCTTAGGTTTGTTATTTTTGGTACACTTTCATACACGGTATCCAGCTATATCGGTGTGGTTTTCTCGTTACCTGCAGTTGCCAAGATTACTCAGTTTACAATCATTAATGAATTTCACTTCAACCAAAGAGTGTATGGTTTTTTCAGTATGATTATTTTTGGAGCAGTTTATTTTGCCCTTCCTCGCATTACTGGTCGTGAAATTCCTAAGGCTGCAAAATCTTTCCACTTTTGGACCTCTACACTTGGCGTTTTGATGCTCTTACTTGCCTACTTAATTGGCGGTCTTACCCATGGAGTTCTTGCCGGACAGCCTAGCTTGCCTTGGTCATCATCTGTTATTCAATCGATTCAACCATATTTCTTGATCACCAAATTCGCTTTCATCATTCTCGCATTTTCCCAGTTTGTATTTGTGGTCAATGTCTGGAGAGTAATTTTCCCAAATCCATTTGTTTACTTTTCCGCTAACAATAAGGAGGCTAGCGTATGAACAATCTAGCCAAATTCACTATTGGCATATTTTTTACCTTAGGAATGGCATGGCTTGCTTTTGTAGTAGGTGCTCGATCTCAATTTGGAGACCTGGTTCCAACTTCCGAGGTATTGGACGATGATGGCTTAGTTCCTGAAGACGCAGAACTTTTTCCTGTCGCTATTTCTGGTATGGCTAAACAAGGTGCTGAAGAGTATGCTGCCCTAGGTTGTGTGACTTGCCACACCCAGCAAGTGAGACGAGTTGAAGCTGGTTTTGATGTGGAAAGAGGTTGGGGAAAACGACCATCTGCTCCGCGGGACTATGTCTTACAAGAACATGTGCTTCTAGGAAATTCGAGAATTGGTCCGGATTTGGCAAATGTTGGCTTACGGAATTATTCCGATGAATGGTTACATCAACACTTATTTGAACCCCAATCGATTTTCCCTTCTTCTCTTTGTCCACCAAGCCCATTTCTCTACCAACAAATAGATGAACCGGTAATTACTGACATTAAAATAGTTTCCAACGAAGTTACTAAGGAAACTCGTTATGTTCGTCCAACGGTACGGGCAAATCGTCTTGTGGCATACTTGCAAGCATTGAAACAGGATTATGAGCTACCTGAGGTTTCCTTTGTTGAAACTGAAGATGTTTCAGTTGAGGAAGAAGATGTTGTTTCCACCGATGTTTCAACAGTAAGTGTTAGTGCTCCGAAGTGGTTGCAAGATCAAATAGACACGGGCAAAGAAATTTATATGAAGGCATCACCAGGCGGAGGAATGTGCTTTGCATGCCACCAACAAAACGGAGAGGGTCTTGCTGGCCAGTTTCCTCCTCTTGCAGGATCTGACTGGGTTTTGGGTAGTAAGGAAAGGCTAATTAAGATCTCGATGTATGGACTTATGGGAGAGATTGAAGTAAATGGAGTTAAATATAACAATGTTATGGCTCCCCCCGGCATTCCTCCAGGATCATTGACTGACGATCAGATTGCCAATGTTCTTACTTACATTCGAAACGATTGGGGTAATTCCGCATCTGCTGTTTCAGCAGAAGAAGTTGCCACCGTTCGAGCATCTTTAAAGGGGAGAGCCCCCATGCAAATGTTTACGTCCGCCGAGCTTACTACTCCTATACAATGAGCGATGATTCAAAACAAATCGGCAACTTGCCGAATGACAAAGGATTTTCTGATGAAGATATCGTAAAATCTCATGTTGAGCTTTCCAAAACCAAGCACGAGCCTACGGCAAATTTTCTGTTGGCTCCTTTGGTTTTTGTGTTCGTATTTGGTTGTTTGATTTTTGTTTGTTCAATTCAATTGTCACATTCTACTAATTCATTTCAACTCCATCCCCCAGTTGAAATAGTTGAACTTTCAGCTGAGGAAAAAGAAAGCTTACGATTGGATAGGAAGATTTCTTCGGGAGAAAAGATTTTTGCCGCCCGTTGTGCTTCATGTCACCAAACCAATGGCTTGGGTATTGAGGGGCAGTTTCCTCCCCTTGCCGGTTCCGAGTGGGTTTCTGCAGATTCAGCCGTTATTGCAAATGTTATCCTAAAAGGCCTAAAGGGTGAAATTATGGTTAAGGGTAAAAAGTATGGCACATCTGCAGCGGTTAATATGGCTGCTGTCCCAATAACTGACCGTGAAATTGCGAATGTTTCCACTTATGTCAGGCAAGCATGGGGAAATGATTCAACTGAAGTTTTCGAGGATGAGGTCAGTCGTTTACGGGATGAATCATCTGATAGGCAAGATCAGTGGATTGGTTCTGAGCTACGCAAGATGTTTTCAGACTCGTTTAGCCAATAATTGCTTTCAGCAATCTTCTGTCTTTTTGGAATTGTCGCTGTTTTTAGATTGTTCCATTGTGGTGTCTTGAAAAAAGCATATTTATTTTTTTCTTTTAACACTTTTATTTGCTTAAAATTTTTTGGACTTGAGATTCCAAATAATGAAAGGCCTGAGTTTTTTTTTGAGGAACTTGTTCAGGTTTTAGAAAAACTTAATGATCGTTCGCCAGTATTAAAAAGCAAAGAATTCGACTTGGATATTGCCCAAGCTAATCAGGTAATTGCCAAGTCAGAAC
>JABBBW010000152.1 GCA_018607205.1 Opitutales bacterium
GGCCTGGGGCATTCTTTTAATGGGTGGTTGCCGTACTTTGCTTTGGATTACCGCAGGGACCGCAGCGTCGGGAATGTCACCTGCCCCCTTACTTTATATCTGGGCATTTACTGCCGGGGCATATGTGGTGGGCATTAGTTGGTTTGCCCGGACAGAATCCCTTAGCAGGGAGGGCAATAACCAGGATCATTGGGCAGGCCGAATTCCCATCTTATTACTTTTTGGACCGCCCCTGCTCGCCCTTGCTTATTTAATCCTCTGGAATAACCTCGATCCCGTCCGTGTCTTTCTAATAAACCTTGCTGGTCTGCTGGTGGGAGGGGTTGCTTTTTTTGCTATTTTACAAATGCGATCCGATGAAGAAGGAGCGATCGGAAAAGGGGTTTCGCGACTACTCGCAGGTATCTGTGCAGTCGATGCAACCCTGCTTGCCTTTCATTCTCCGGTGCTTGTGGGACCCTGCATCCTCCTCGGAGCATTTGCTCATATTTTACAAAAGAGGTTTGCGGCAACTTAGCCCTCATCTAGATTAATAGTTTAGATCATGCCCAATACTTATTCTTCCATACGCCGAAATGTCCGGCTCGACTTTGCCCACGAAGTTTTTTTTACCCGGGATTCATTTGTTCCGGAAAACTCCACTCTTTCCGATTTGCTCAAAAACAAACAGGCGGACAAGCGGACAAAAGTATTGGTTTATTTGGACGAGGGTCTTCTCGATGGAAATCCAAACCTGCAGGATTTAGTATCCACCTATTTCAAGGCCCATTCCAAAAACCTAAATTTGGTTTGCCCACCCGCCTTTGTGCGGGGAGGAGAAGAAGCGAAAAATGAATGGGGCCTCGTTGAATCGATTTGGTCTGATTTAAACCAATACGGAATGTGCCGACATTCCTACATCCTAGTTGTGGGGGGCGGAGCTGCCCTCGATCTTGTAGGCTTTGCCGCTTCCACCGCTCATCGGGGAGTAAGACTTGTGCGCTTGCCCACCACCACCCTGAGCCAGGGAGACGGTGGAGTTGGAGTGAAGAATGGAATTAATTTCTTCGGCAAAAAAAATTGGGTGGGTTCCTTTACTGTTCCCGATGCAGTGATCAATGACTTTTCATTTTTACGCACCCTGCCGGACAAACAAAAACGGGCGGGTTTTGTGGAAGCAGTCAAAGTCGCCCTAATTCGGGACCGTGCCTTTTTTGAATGGATTGAAGAACGGGCAGATGAACTTGCCCGTTTTACACCGCATGCAATGGAACAATTAATCCGGCGAAGTGCTGCCCTACACCTCGACCATATTGCCGGCTCGGGCGATCCCTTTGAACGAGGATCGGCAAGGCCGCTAGACTTTGGACATTGGATCGCACACAAACTCGAACCAATGTCAGAATTCCGGGTGGGCCATGGGGACGCAGTCGCTGTGGGTTTGGCTGCCGATGTTCTCTACTGTGCACGGGTTGGCTTACTTAAGAAGCAAGCAGCAGAACGTGTAATTGCCCTGCTTCAGGCATTAGGTTTTGAAATTTACCACCCTTTGCTCCACGCCCAAAACAAGAATGGAAAATCGACCATTCTTGAAGGGCTAGAGGAATTCAGGGAACATCTCGGGGGCCAGCTTACCATCACTTTGATTCAAGCACTCGGACAGGGTGTTGAAGTTCACCAAATGGACGGCGAAGAAGTTTTGCAATCGATTGATGATTTGCGCACCCGTTCCCTCGCCCATTCTCAGACCTAAGCATTGACGATGACAGGTTTGGGAGCGGACAACGGTTCCCGGTTGGCAGTTCTCAACCTCGTGGGTTTGTGCACCCGTTTACTTGGGAAAAACACTCCGAACATTGAACGATTTCTTAAAAACCATGGGGAAAAAGTTCAAGTGGTTGACCCAGTGGTCCCCGCAGTTACCTGTTCCGCACAGGCCACTTATCTAACAGGAAAAACTCCCAGCGAGCATGGCATTGTGGGAAACGGTTGGTATGATCGCACCCTTAACGAACATCATTTTTGGAAACAATCCAACCGACTGGTGGGAGGTCTAAAAATCTGGGAGACCTTGCGGAAAGAACGTCCGAACTTTCGATGTGCCAATCTATTTTGGTGGTTCAATATGTATAGCAGTGCTGATTTTTCCATCACTCCCCGCCCCCTGTATCGTTCCGATGGCCTCAAGACTTTTGATGTTCATGCTCACCCGCTGGGCATTCGTGAACAAATTAAAGAGACGATCGGTCCTTTTCCCTTTCCCTCCTTCTGGGGTCCACGGGCAGGACTGCCTTCCAGCCAATGGATTGCCCAATCGGCGAAATGGATAGAGGAAAGAGAAAAACCTGAGCTCTCCCTGGTTTATTTACCCCATCTTGATTATGACCTTCAACGATACGGACCATCCTCTCCCCAAGCCGATCAAGCGGTTCAGGAACTTGATGCGTTGGTAGGAGAGTTGCTTCATTTTTATGAGTCTCAAAAAGTACGGGTGATCATCCTTTCTGAATACGGACTAACCCCGGCCAAACAGGTGATCTATCCAAACCGAGCTTTACGCCAAAAAGGATGGTTATCTATCAAAAATGAATTGGGCTTGGAATATTTGGATTGTGGAGGATCACCGGCGTTTTGCCTAACCGATCATCAAATCGCCCATGTTTATTTAAATCGTCAGGACGATGCATTCGTTTCCAAAGTCCGCAAAGAAATGGAAAGCCTCGAAGGAGTAGCTCGAGTTTTTTCTGGCAAAGAACGGGCCTCTATCGGGCTCGATCACAATCGGGCGGGCGATCTTGTATTGCTCGCCAAAGAGGATGCATGGTTTGCCTATTACCATTGGCTGGACGACTCCCTCGCCCCCGACTTTGCCCGTTGTGTAGATGTTCATCGTAAATACGGCTACGATCCAGCCGAGCTCTTTGTCGATCCCTCCATCCCCTTTCCCACCCTTAAAGCAGCGGGAAAGTTGTTGGCCAAAAAACTAGGTTTCCGCATCTTCATGGACCTGATCCCCCTAGATGCATCCCTGGTCAAAGGAACC
>JABBBW010000038.1 GCA_018607205.1 Opitutales bacterium
GCTGCACCTGCCCCAGCCATTTGAGATAATCGATCAGCCTGAGGAAAAAATTCCTTTAATTGATCGAGCATTCGAACCATTGAAGCTTCTAAATTATTTAGCTGGTTAACTTTCAAACCCTTTTGAAGACCAAATTGTTGGGTAGCTCCATCTTCTCCGAGCAAGGGGTTATCAACATCGCAAGCAATGCGAATAGGCGGCATAGAGGCAATGTCAGAATGACCAAATAAGGAAAGATTTGACCAAGTATCCGGACTAGGAAATTTGATCGTTTGACCATTGGTTTCCCCAAACTCCATCCCAAGAGCACTAAGAGCTCCAATGCCAGCGTCGTTAGTCGAACTCCCACCTATTCCCAAAAGGATACAATCAGCTTCATTGGCTTTGGCATGTAAGAGCAGTTCACCCACGCCTACCGTTGAAGTACGCCAGGGATTTCGTTGCTCTGGTGGCAGGTCGCTCAATCCACAAACCGAAGCCATTTCCAAGACCGCCAACTTTCCGGAAGTAGGAAGATCTAGCAATGTACGAACTGAAGCATTCAAGCTTTCAATGAAGACCATCCCAATCTCAACTATTTTTTCTTCACCAATAGAATCTTTAGCTCGAACTTTTATAATCTCACCCTCGTACTTAGGGGTTAAGATCTCAACGAAACCTTCACCTCCATCCGTTAAAGGGCAAGAAATGACTTCTAAACCGGAAGAAACATCAGATGCAACTTCCTTAACCAAAGCACATGCATCCTGAGCTGAAAAGGAGTCTTTAAACTTATCAAATGCGGATAAAATTCGCATTTTTTGATTATTTAAAAATTAGCGGATTTCATTTCCATTTGATTCGTCCACCACTTTGAAATTTTCCATATGGTAGCTTTCCTCTCCCTGGAAACTAATTTGTAGACCATAATTTTTTTCCAACTTGGATAAGAGTGAAGCATCTGGACCGCGCAATCTACGCAATACCGATGGGTGTAAGAAAACCTTCAGGGTTGAAGAGTCATGACCATCTGCCTTAATTCGGCGTACTGCATTGGAAACAAGTCGTTGAATTTCAATACTTATAGATCTTGGCGATTTAACAATTCCGCGACCTTTGCAATACGGACAGGGTTCGTAAACGCCGCTAGAATTACTTTCATCATGCCGTTGTCGCGTGATCTGCAAAATTCCGAGCTCTGAAATGGGCAAAACATTGTGCTTGGCTTTGTCATCAGACATCGAGGCTTTCATCTTTTGAAAGACCTTGCGCTGATCGCTCCGGTTTTTCATGTCGATAAAATCCACAACTACGAGCCCGCCCAAATTCCTGAGTCGTAGCTGGCGCGCTACTTCGGCCGCAGCTTCCAAATTTGCCTGTAAAATAAAGTTTTTCCCGTCCTTACGGTTCCCCTTATGGCTACCAGTATTGATATCAATTGATACTAGCGCCTCAGTTTCCTCCATCACTATTTCACCCCCTGATGGTAACTTCACACACCTCATAAAAGTTTGTTCGATTTGGCGCTCTATATTAAAGCGTTGGAAGATAGGTATTTCTTCCTCAAATAACGAAACTTTTGCTTTGGACTTTGGAGATATTCTCTGAATTGTATCGATTAAGCGCGTATAATCCTCACGGTTGTCTATCTGTACTCGATCGACATCGTCAGTTAGGAAATCACGAGCCGTTAATCCAATCAAGTCGGGTTCCTCATATAGCATACAGGGATCCTTCTCATTTTTAATCCTGGATTCAATTTGATCCCATTGCTGCATCAAAATATGAAGATCTCGGACAAAAAAGCGTTCAGGTTTATTTTGCCCGACCGTACGGATAATAACTCCCATTCCTTCCCTAAGAGAAAGGTTACCAATAATACGCTTAAGCCTTTTTCGCTCCGCCTTATCTTCTATTTTACGAGAAATTCCACATTGTCCAGCATAAGGCATGAGTACAAGAAACCTACCAGGCAAAGAAAGATTAGTGGTGGTTCGAGGTCCCTTAGTACCGATCTGTGCCTTAGTTATCTGGACAACAATTTCCGAGCCAATTGGAAAAACTCTAGGAATATCCGAGACGGACTTTGCCTCGTTTTTACCTCTAGATTTCTTTCTATTTTCAAGAACGATTTCAACTGATGGATCGTTATTTGCACCGGGTAACATATCCCAGTAATGCAAAAATGCATTTTTTTCTTGGCCAATATTTACGAATGCCGCTTTAAGACCGGCTTCGAGGTTTTGTACCTTTCCTTTAAAAATTGCCCCTACCATTCGATCCTTATCAAGCCTTTCGATGTCAAATGCTTGAAGGATACCATTTTCCATCATTGCTACACGGCGCTCGAGGGCCTCTGTATTAATGATAATTTCTTTATAATCCTCTTTCTTTTCTCGGCGAAAGAATGACATAATACGTTCCCGGATTGGACGATTCTTCGCCCTCTCCAGAGCCGCATCTCTCAATTCTTTTTTATCAATTAAGATAGGAGGTTTTTCCAAAGGGGCGGCACTTAAGTCGTTTTTGGGCAATTTTTCTCCTGAATTGTCTTCAGGGGATTGTTTTGATCTGTTTTTCGAGGAGGCTCTGCGCCTATTTCTTCTGGCCATGATAGGAGGTGTTGAAGAATCCAACCCTCATCTGAACAACGCGTACATTTGGTCTAACAAGTTTCACAAGACAGACTTTCGATAACGAAATACACTTTGTACCATTCCAAGCATAAGGAAACAAACGACCATGAAGGAACCACCATAACTCAGAAAGGGCAAGGGCAGCCCTGTTATGGGGGTGATTCCAATAGTCATTCCGACATTGATGAAAATATGAGTCATCAAGAGGACGGATACGCCAACAGCCAGCATCGAACCGAAACGATCTGCGGCTTGAGCCGCTACCCGTAGACAACCGAAGACCACAAGGGATAACATCCCGATGGCTAGACTGCCCCCAAGTAATCCTGATTCTTCAGCAATTACGGCAAAGATGAAATCGTTGTGGGCCACCGCAGTTGGTAAATATCCGAGTTTGGCTTGCATCCCTTCCCCGAGACCTTTGCCGGAGATGCCACCAGTGGCGACTGCGATAAGGGCTTGGATGCGGTTCCAATTCGAACCCACACCTTGTGGGTCTTCGACTTCGGGCGCAACAAAGGTAAGAATGCGTTTGCGTTGATAATCCTTGAGTGGAAGGAGTGAGGAGTCCTCGTATGCCACCACGGCATCCGAGGGTTTGGGATTCTCTAGTTTATATTGATAGTAGTTAAATAAATCGAAGCCTAACAAACCAAGCAACACCACGAATACGACAAACGTGGAAATAAAAAACTTAGTTGGCATGCGGGCGACGTATAAAAGTGAGAAGGCAATTGGTGGAAATACCAAAGTAGATCCTAAATCTGGCTGTAAAAAGATCAAGAACATTGGCAACGCAAAACAAGCCGCAACCTTGAGAATCCCTCTTAAGGAATCCTGCATGTCTCCGACTTTAGATCGGGCTAGCAAACTTGCACCGAATATCATCGTTGACCACTTGGCAATTTCAGACGGTTGCACTTTGAATAATCCGAAGTCAATCCACCTGCGTGCACCATAAATCATTGGGCCACCAAAAACCAAAAGTAATCCAATAATTACCAGGAAATAGAAAATATGGGCGTACCTCATCCACAATTGGTAGTTAATTACCGAAACCACAGCATAAAGAGAAAATCCAATTACAGACCAAAGAATTTGCATTTTCCAATAATTTCCACCCCCAAAAGCTTGGGCAGAATGAATAAAGATAATACTCATAAGACACAGACCGAGTAAGCATAATGGAGTTAGCCAATCCCATTTAGTCTCCTCAGGGATAAGCGAGTCCTGCTCCAATGGATCTGACTTCCTCACATTACTTGAGTAATTCTTTAACCATCTTTTCCCACTCTACAGACAAGCTCGAGCGACACACAGGTTTGCCTGCACGGGCATACCAATATGCCGCGTTACCTAAATCCCCCTCCTCGCGATGCAAATAAGCATGCACCCAGTCTCCTTCAACCGACCCCGCACTCTGGGCTAATTCGTGAGCGTTCTCCCAATATCCTTTTTTTGCCCACCAAAGGGCCTGCAAAGGTGATGACAAATCTCCAAAAGGCTCATTTTCTTTTTCAATTAAAGAAAGAAAATCGGCAATGTTCATGAGTCACGTTTTCTTTTCCATCTCATACCTAAGGCCAGGCTGTACTGAAATTTTCTACGATGTTCACGAATAAGAAAAGGTAAGTTTTTTTCCATTTCTAAATCAAAGTGTTCTTCAAGAATATTCTTTAATGCGGATGCCGAATCTCCTTCCTCCAACCACTTTTCAGGAGAAGTGAATTCCTCAAGCCAAGTAAAAGGAGTGGTAAGGATTAAATGGCCACCTGGGTTTACAAGATCGGGAAGTCGGTCGAGTAAGGATAAAGGGTCGGGCAAGCGACAAAGTAGATTGGCCGCATGGACGACATCGAAGTGCCCAAGGTCTTTTCGTAAATTGCACGCATCTCCAACCTCGAAAGTTAGGTTGGACGGAAGATCAGCTATTTTTACCGATGCATCTTTCCACCTACTTCCCTCTTCATGGTACTGATAACTAAGTGATCCCGATTGCACCAGGCTGTTAGCAGCACCAATGAAGGATTCTGAATAATCGATACCCAGAACTTGACCGGAGATATTAGCCAAAACAAAACTACTTTTCCCCACCGCACATCCAAGGTCTAATGCTTGCCCGATTGACATGGATGTATCGATCAATTCCTCTACACTTCGACGGGCAAAATCAAGGGCATCTTTGGGACCGCCAGGCCAGGGAAACTGTTCTTCCTCCGATCCATAGTGAAAAAGTAAATACTCTCCAAGGGAGCGAGCGGTTTCATAGATTTCACCTCCCTGATTATTGCTATTAACAAGATTCATTCTGCAGATAATTCCCTAAAGGATTCTTTGAGCCGAGGATAAAGATTCTGATAAATCTTATAGTTTTTATGATACTTGGAAGGATTTGAACTTATCTCCACAAGCTCGGTCTCTTTAATCCATGAATCAGAGGCCTCCTCAACTGAAGAAAAGTGGTCGCATCCGACCGAGGCCAGCAATGCGGCACCATAAGCAGCTCCCTCCCTTGCATTGACCAAGGAACAGGGTGATTCAAAAATATCGGCCAACATTTGTTTCCATAGGGACGACCTAGCCCCACCGCCAGATAAAATTACTTTGTCAGGGCGAATGCCCAGTTCCTGCATTAAGGAAAGCGAATCTTTTAATCCATAGCTTACTCCTTCCAAAACGGCACGAGTGAGATGGGCTTTGCTGTGCCGTAAAGTCAAACCTACAAAAGCACCCCGGGCATGGGGATCCGGATGGGGTGTTCGCTCGCCAGACAAATAGGGAAGGAAAACCAAACCTTCGCACCCCACAGCCACTTGTTCTGCAGATCGAGTAAGTATTTCATATGCATTCTCCCCTCCCCCATTCTCGATGGATTGTTCCTCTCTGCCCAATTGATTTTTATACCACTGGAAGGAACCAGCCGCTGACAACATCACTCCCATTAAATGCCATTTACCGGGAACGGCATGACAAAATGCATGCAACTTCCCCTCTGGTTCCACACGGTACTGATTGCTCTGAGCAAAAACGACCCCACTTGTACCAAGAGTTGCCGAAACCATACCTTCCCTAACTATTCCGCAACCAACGGCTTGAGCCGCCTGGTCTCCACCACCCGCGATAACTGGGGTGCCTATGAATAAACCAGTTTGAGAGCTTGCATCTGGGGAAATCTTGGTCGATGCAACCGTAGATTCAGTAAGTTCTGGCAACCAATCTTTTGACCAACCCATCCCCGAAAGGATTTCGTCCGACCATTTTCTCTCTCCTACATTAAGCATGGATGTGCCTGATGCGTCTGATACTTCGGAGAAAAATTCTCCAGTCAATCGATAGCGAATATAATCCTTGGGTAAAAGTACTTTGGAAATCTTGGAAAACACTTCTGGTTCATTCTTTTCAACCCAGCGTAATTTGGGAGCGGTGAAACCAGCAAGGATTGGGTTACCTGTAAGACGCAAAACTTCAGCTTCACCTAAAAGCTCGGTCATCTCTTCACACTCCTTAAAAGAACGCTGATCATTCCACATGATACATGGACGAAGAACTTGTCCATGAGCATCAAGGATGACCAAGCCGTGCATTTGTCCAGTTAATCCTATCCCGGCAATAGATTCGGATTCCACATTCTTTAATAATTCTTTTAATGCCTTACAGGTAGCCTCCCACCAAACCTCCGGATCTGTTTCGGCTTGCAAGGGAGCAGGTGTTTGAAACGGATACTCCGGGTTACTGCTAGCAAGGACTTTACCGGATGAATCAACCAATAAGGCCTTGATCGAGGATGTACCAACGTCGATTCCAATAAATTTCATAACTTATTTATCAAACCAACCCATTGAGTGTTGGCAACTGGAATGACCAGCCAAGCCAAATACCTTCATTTTCCAAAAGGTAGCTTGTAGAGTCCCCAAAGCCAATATCAGCAAACTCCATTCTTGCACTTTGCTAATTCTCCAGGATAGCTATTTTGCAATGACAAAGGAAGATTCAATCGAACCCACAAAACAACCCATCCTACGAATTCGATATTGTCCTGGTTGCGGATGGATGCTCCGAGCAACTTGGCTCGCTCAAGAAGTGCTGATTACCTTTGCTCAAGAAATCGGTTCCGTTTCCCTGGAACCAGTGAAAGAAACAGCAGGAATCTTTCAGGTATGGTTGAATGATAAACCCGTTTGGTGCCGAAAGTTAGATTCTGGATTTCCACAACCTAAAGAGTTAAAGCAAAGAATCCGTGATCTTATTTGTCCGGGTCGAGACCTCGGACATTCGGATAAATAAAATTAGGTTTTTTGGGCGGCCTGTTTACGGGCCACCGCTTTCTTGAGGAATTCATCCCCGATGACACCCAGAAGAATCACCAACCCGAGAATGCCAAATTCGAGGTGTGTCGATATACCGACCATATTTATGGAATTATAAATCAATCGAATAACTGCAGCCGCAATGACCACACCCAAGACCGAACCCTCTCCTCCCCGCAAACTACATCCACCCAGCACCGCAGCGGCAATTGCATAGAGTTCGTAAAATTCGCCCGTTTGAGCAGGTTGGACAGAATCCAATTCGAAAGCGAAAAGAATCCCCGCGATTCCGGCAAACAAGGAGCAGAGCACATAGGCGAGTATTTTCATCCTGTCCGTATTAATGCCGCTATACCGAGTACCTTCCTCGTTATTACCCAAAGCAAAAAGGTAGCGCCCCCAAATGGTACGACGCAAAAACACCGCAGCGGCAATGGAAAGAACCAATATAAAAAGAGCAGGTGTGGGAAGGTTAAACGATCCCAAAGCAATCTTTCCACTAAACAGAAAATCAAGGCCCTGTATTTGTTCTAAGTTTTTATAACCGGCATCATCTTCGTATGGCATTGGTCCAATCGACTGGTTGTCGGTAAGCCAGCGACCCATACTTCGGTAGACCAATAATCCACATAGGGTTACAACAAACGGCTGGACTTTTGCCTTGGTTATTAAAAGTCCGTGAAGCAAACCAATTCCCAAAGATAGTACCAAGGTGATTCCTATAGCACTCCAAGGGTCCATCCCTTCCAGTTTAAGGCAGATTGATAAGACCACCGAGACCAAGCCAACGACTGACCCGATAGAGAGATCAATACCGCCCGTTATAATAACAAAGGCAACTCCCAGGCTCATCACTGCGTACAAACTCGACCATTTGATCAAGTTTTGCATGTTGTATGCGTTGAGGAATTTAGGATTGATTACTGCCGTGATCACAAAGATTGCAACCAAGAGAATAAAGATACCAAGTACATTTTTTTTCATATAAACTTATTAAATTAGGCCGCCACCAAATTACCGGTTGCCAAGTTCATGATTGCTTTCTCGCTCAATTGATCCCGACTAAGTTCACCAGATATTTGACCCTCGTGCATAACATAGGCCCGATCAGCCATGCCCAAGACCTCTTCCATCTCACTGGAAACAAAGAGAATGGCCATGCCCTCTCCTGCCAGTTTCTCCATCAGTTTGTAAATTTCTCTTTTCGCTCCGACATCTATCCCGCGTGTCGGTTCATCCAACAGCAATAATTTAGGAGACATCGCTAACCATTTTCCCAAAACAATTTTTTGCTGATTTCCTCCGGAAAGAAACCTCGCCATCTGTTCGAAATTGGGTGTTTTGATCTTCATCGATTTTACCGCATTTTGGGTGACCGCCCGTTCTGCATTTTCATTCAACCATCCACGCGACGCATCTCTTTGTAAACTTGGTAAGCTACTATTTTCACGTACCGACATGGGCAGGACCAAACCGTGTTGTTTTCGATCTTCTGGAGCCAGAGCAATACCTTCAGAAATTGCAGCTCTTGGATTTCGAATTTCTTTCACTTCTCCACTAATTTCCAAGGAACCACCCAGGGCTGGAGTTACCCCAAAAATAGTTTGTAAAAGTTCTGTTCTACCTGCACCTACCAAACCAGCAACTCCTACAATTTCACCTTCAGAGACTTTTAGGGACAAAGGATGCTGGGGGTAAGATGGACAGCGTAAATCTTTAAGGGATATAACAGGCTTACCGGGACGATGGACTTGCCGGTCGTAAAATTCACTTAATTCGCGACCAACCATAAGTTTGACCATATTATCGTGATCAATCTGATCCTGCATTAATTCTCCCGCATTTTCTCCATCACGAAAAACGGTTACCCGATCAGCCAATTCCTTGACCTCTCCAAGACGGTGGGAAATGTAAATCACACTTATTCCCTTGGACCGCAAATTCTTAACCACCTTAAAAAGAGTTTCCGTTTCTTTTTGCGAAAGACTACTCGTAGGCTCGTCCATTATCAGCACACGGGCGTTACAAGATAAAGCTTTGGCAATTTCAACCAATTGTTGCTTACCAATCGGTATCGATCCGGCAAGCGTATCAACAGGGAGATCAAGCCCAACCTGAGAAAGAAACTTTTCAGTCTGCCTACGTATTTCCGATTCATCAATAAGGCCAGCCTTCGTCGGTTCGCGCCCAAGAAAAACATTGGCTGCCAAGTCGAGGTTCCCACACAAATTGAGTTCCTGATGAATTAAAGCGATTCCCTCATCCATCGCGTCGTTTACATTACGGAAGGAAACCTTTTTGCCACATACAAGAAACTCGCCTTCGTCAGCTGGTTGAACCCCAGCTAAGATTTTCATCAATGTGCTTTTACCTGCTCCATTTTCTCCGATTAGGGCAAGAACCTCGCCTTTTTGTAAGTGGAGAGACACCCCGCGAAGAGCGAGTACCCCCGGGAAACTTTTTTGTAATCCGCTTACCTCAAGCAAGGGGCTGGAGGTTTCGTCCATCCTTATTGTTGCTTACCCAATGCAGCCATTTCTTTCTTCTTGGTCCAAAACTCCTCCACATTGGTTCGGTCAACTACAAGAAAAGGTAGTTCAAAATATTGGGCATCGGGTTGCTTTCCTTCATGAATAGACTTGAGCATTTTAATCGATTCATACCCATACTCCCAAGGTTGTTGACTGATCGTCCCATGGGCATTTCCGTCAAGAATTGCCTGCAGGGTTGCATCCTGCTCATCAAAGCCACAAACCTTGATTTGATTTTGTTTATTTGCCTCCCTAATCGCATCAATACAAGCGGGAGGATTGTAAGCAAACAAACCGACCATACATTTTAAATTTTTATACTTGGTCATGGAATCCTCGGCATTGCTCTTAGCCTTGGCTTTGTCAAAATTATCAGTGCGCGTGTCCAAAACTATGTATTTTGATCCTTCAGCCTTTAAGTCCGAAGCATCCACTGGATCGAACTTCACTTGGTCGAGCTTCTGCATTGGTCGGTTTAATAATTCATCGATCACTCCCTGCCGGCGTTGGCGTGCATTGAGTTGTTCCAATCGCCCCACAAAAATCATCACTTCCCCACCCCCCGGAATGGCTTTTTTAACCAAGCTACCGAGAGCTCTTCCAGCTTTATAATTATTTGTTCCGATGTAAACAAGACGGTCGCTTTTAGGAGCATCCGCATCCTGAGTGATTAAAATAGTATTTTGCCCAACTTCATTAAGAAAAGGAGTTTGGTTCTCCGCATCAATCGGACTCACCGCAACTCCATCTACACCTTTGGCAAGCATAGCTTCCATCATCCGTTTTTGATCGACCACTCCTTTAGGAGGCATCAACACTTCGCATTGTACGCCAAATTCTTTTTCAGCAATACGCACACCAGCGGCACATAAATCCCAAAAGGGATCAATTCCATTAGTCACATAGGCGAATGTTGGAACATCGGAAGCTTTTTCTAATTCTGAGTGGTTTTCTCCACCACAACCGCTCAAAAGAACGAGCAAATAGGAAAGAAAGAATAGTGAAAGGGATTTTTTAATATTCATCGAATTAAATAAAGAAGGCAGGAGTCAAATCGGTCAAGGATTACCAAGGAGTTCGTCCACCATTTACACAAAGGGTTTGGCCGGTAACAAAAGAGGCTTCATCGGAAGCAAAATACCTTACCGCCTGTCCAACATCCTTGGGAGATCCCCAACGACCCATTGGGATGCTACTTAAATATGCATCCTTATCTTCCTGCGGATCATCAACATGTCGATCGGTGGGTATCCACCCAGGAGCTACCGTGTTTACGGTTATTCCAGTGGACGCAAGTTCCACGGATAAACTCCGACTCCATCCAATCTGCCCGCCCTTCGCCGCAACATAAGCAGTAAACTGCGGAACGGACGCATGAAATACTTCACTGGTGATATTTATTATTCTACCCCATTTACGCTTTTTCATTCCCGGCAATGCAGATTGGGCAAGTAAAAATGGACTGAGGACAAAAAAATCGTACATCTCACGATAGAAGTCGGAATCGTACTCCTCGATTGGTTTTTGAGGCTGTGGTCCCGTGGCATTAGGCACAATTACATCGACCGATCCAAATTTTTCCTCCACCGCCTCAACCATCGAACTAACCTGCTCTTGATCGGTGACATCTGCCCGAACCACCATGACATGAGCTCCCCTAGATTGAAGAGACTCCCGCGCTTTTTCAGCAACCTCTCGATTACCATGGTAATTGAGCGCCAATTTGGCCCCGGCATCTGCCAAACACTCAGCTATTCCCAAACCCAATCCTCTTGTGCTTCCGGTTATGAGAGCAACTTTATTCTTTAGTGAAAAACTCATTGTTATGATATTAGCAGATTAACTGAATATTAGAAATATGTATTATTGACGGTAGCATACCCATTTTTGACATATATTTTTTATAGAAATGAAGAACCGGCCATGAGACTTTTTTTTGCCTAGACTGAATAATTTGATATTTCAAATATATTTGAAATATCAAATTTCATTTCGTTCATTTAACCGTGGTAAGGTTGAGCTGGCGTACCCTGAGCCTGCAAACCATCGACCACAAATACATGCCCTGCACCTGCTTCTTCTAAAGTTTTGTGAATTCCGGTAGTAACAAACAATCGGTCCAAGCGATTTCCACCAAATGTACAGGCGGTGGTCTCAACACAGGGAAGTAAAACCTTCCGCAAAAGCTCTCCAGTATCGGGATTTACCTGTAAAACTGCTCCACCGTGACACATCGCCACCCAGAGCATTCCCTCGGAGTCCATGGTCATCCCATCTGGAGAGCCCTCAACACCAAACTTGGTAAAGTCTACTGCAATACGGGAATTTTCGATCTTTCCACTCGCAAGGTCATAATCATATACGGTCACCTTTTGTGTCGGAGTATCAATGTAGTACATAAGCTTTTTTTCTAGGTCCCAACAAATTCCATTCGAATTGGTCACTCCTGGGATCATTCGTTTCAAACTACCAGATTGATCCAACCGATAAAGGCTGGCATCTCCCGTTTTTTTAACCGTACTTATCGTACCCGCCCAAAACCTTCCACCTGGGTCACATTTTCCATCATTAAAACGATTATCAGGTCGTTTTTCCGCTTCCGGATCCGCCAAGCTAATTTTTGATCCATCAAGGGGATTAAAGCGGTAAATCCCCGAATCTCCCGCACACAGAAGATCACCTGACTGGCAGGGAACCACAGTGCCTATTCTCTCGTCCATGTCCCAAATCTTTTCCACCCCGCTTTGGGTATCTAACCTAATTAGAGCGTGTCCTTCGATATCCACATAATATAGATGGTCCTGCCAAAAGATAGGACCTTCGCCCCACTTGGAAGATCGAGAACCGATTTGCTCAATAGTTAATTCACTCATTGGAATATTTTGATAATCGTAAGGTTTAAGCCTTGATCAACTCAAAGGAGTCCTTGCTGTCTTTGACCACCCACCCAGCTTGTTGAATTTTTTCACGAAATTGATCGGCGGCCGTCCAGTCTTTCGATTGCTTGGCTTGCCATCTTTGCTCTGCCCATTTCTTCACTTCGGCTGGAACTGCCTCTTCTTTTTCTTCGGAAAACCTAAGTCCAAAGAGATCAAGGACTGACCGAAAACCTGTTCGTAAACGATTTATCTCCCCTGCCCCGTTTGCATAATTACCTTTTGATAAGGCTTCAGATATCTCGCGTACCAATCCAAATAATTTCCCTAGTGCATCCGAAGTATTCATATCCTTCAGGATCGCTTGTTGTACCGGTAAAAAAGGACCAAATTCAGTTGCAAGAGATGAACCGAGCGGTGAAGCTGAGCTGTCAATTTTCTTTGCAAAATCAGCTAACTTTTTTATGGCCTTCTGAGCAGCCTTGAGGGAATCAAAAGTAAAATTAAGTGGTTGTCGATAACTCCCAGATAATAACAGGTAGCGTACTTCCTGGATGCCATATCCCCTGTCAATAATGTCATCCAGGGTATATAAATTACCCAGCGACTTGCTCATCTTTGTTCCCTCAACCATCAAGTGGGCTATATGAAACCAATGACGCGCAAAGGTCTTACCAGTAACGCTCTCGCTTTGAGCAATTTCGTTCTCGTGGTGAGGAAAAATCAAGTCGACGCCACCCGAATGCAAGTCGAAAGATTCTCCAAGATACTTCATGCTCATGGCACTACATTCAATATGCCAACCTGGACGGCCCTGCCCCCAAGGAGACTCCCAATAATTTTCTCCGTCATCTTGTTGACGGGCTTTCCAAAGAGCAAAGTCTGCTGCTGAATCCCTTTCATACTCGTCAGATGTTTCCCGAGAAATTTCGTTTGTTGTGATTTCACGTTCTGCAAGACGCGAAAGCCTCCCGTATTTAGCGAAAGCCTCGACTTTAAAATAAACTGACCCATCGCTTGCCTGATAGGCATTCCCAGCTTCGATTAATCTTTCAATTAAGGAAATTTGTTCGGGAATATGATCAACTGCAGAAGGCTCAGCATGTGGAATCATTAAATTAAGCAGTTCACAATCCTTTTGAAACCTTTGTGCCCAGCGATTCGTAAACTCCCCCAGGCTTAACCCCTCTGCCTGAGACTCGCGGATGGTCTTGTCATCCACATCGGTGAGGTTACGCACATGGTAGGTCTTTAAACCGTTGGTTTCCAAGACCCGTCGAAAGACATCCTGTAATACAAATGTTCGAAAATTACCCACATGTGCAGGCCCATAGACCGTTGGGCCGCAGCAATAAAAACGTACCGTGTCTCCATCCATAGCATACATCTCCCGAACCTCTCGGGTGAATGTATCGTAAAGCTGAAATGGCATCGAAAGAGGACTATTCCTCGGTAATCCGAATAGGTTTAATGTCCCACTTGGGATTTTGCCCTAAGAAACGGCAAGGATTGTTATGAAAAATCTCGACTGCCTCTTGAACCGCGTGTCCACGACGGCGATATTCGACAATACATTCCTGCAAGGTAAAAGGATCGCTCGGGCCCCAGTCCGCAGAGGAATTAACTAATAACCGTTCTGTAGGATATTTTTCTAAAATATCAACCGCCCGGCGGGGGCTACATTTGGTAACAGGGTACAGGGTCATACCCGCCCAATAACCTGCATCCAATACCCATTCAATTGTCTCTTCCTCGACATGATCGATCCAAATTTTATCAGGGTTTACATCCATCCCTGACAATACTTCAAGCACGGTTTTTGTACCATGAGCTTTGTCTGACAAATGAGGAGTGTGGATGAGGACTAATTGATCATGCTTCATGGCCATTTCCACATGGGCTTCGAGTGCGGCTATCTCGTTGGGCGTGGATTTGTGCAATCCAGTCTCGCCTACTCCCAGGCAATTTGGCTTATCCAGAAACTCAGGCATTTGCTTGAGCACTTCATTCGTGAGTTCCACATTTTCTGCTTCTTTGGGATTTACGGCAACCCAGCAAAAATGACGGATACCAAACTCAGCCGCACGGGTTGGTTCAAATTCAGAAATCTGAGCAAAATAATCGATAAATGTTTCCGGGTGCCTGCGGTCAAACCCCGCCCAAAAAGCGGGTTCACAAACCGCTACAACTCCAGACATTGACATTCGCTCATAATCCTGCGCGGTGCGGGCTATGGCGTGATAATGTGGCTGAATGATCTGCATGAGGAAAAAGCGGGGTTTAAAATCAGTTAATTTTAGCGAAATGAGTAAGCAATTGCTCCGCCCGATTTGATTTAGTATGATCAGGTTTAGCCAGTAATTGCATGGCTTCCCTCAAGGATTCAAGTTTACTCTCATCCTTCGCATTATGACCTTCCCGGCTAACCGATTCATCGTACCGGTCGAGCAGAGCTGCCACTTCGAGTAAGTCGCGTCGGGCTTCCAAAAAGTAAGTATCTAAAGTTTGCTTAGGGCTCAGCATGACGGAGGTAAGTTAGAGTTGGGGAATTACAGAAGAATGATGATGAAGAATCTTAGGATCGCTTGATTCATCAACTAGGAAGGTGTAGCGGGCAGGAAATTCCTGGCGGGCTTCTCCTTCTCCATGAAAGAAGGTGTAAGTTCCAGTATACAAAAATTTCTGATTCCCAATGTCTTGACGAAGTGTACCTGCTTGATCAAAGGAAACACCCGCACCCACTCGGGTGGTAAATGCATCGAAGTAAGCACGAATACCCTCTGGATTGTCAATAGACTTGGAAGCAAAAGTCGCCAGCAAACGGGCACTTCTAGCATAAAGGGCACAAACCTCGTCGACCAAACCAGCGTTCACTCGGTCATTCCATAAATCAGTTAAGTTTCTCATCGTTACAAATGATCTCTCTAAAGAAATACTTCTATACACTCAATATCATATGATGGTTTGGGGTAAAAATAAGTCTTTAACCCAAAGACTGCTCCCACTGCTCAGGTTTAAATCCTTGGAGCACCAATTCCTCTCCCACGAGCACGGGTCTTTTAACCAAGTTACCTTGTCCGATCAAGAGCTCAAAAGCTTTATCATCTGTTATTTCACCGATTACTTCTTTGATCGAAGGATCGCGGTAATCTTTACTTGAAGTATTGAAAAGTTTTTTTAGTTCACCGCCGTGACTTTTTAATAACCTGGCCAACTCCTTTTTGTTCGGCGGGTTATCTCTTATGGGTATACGCTCGAATTCCAACCCCCGAGACTCCAACCAGAGGCGAGCTTTTTTACAGGTTGAACATTTTTCGTATTCGTAAAATTTGAATTTCATTGGTTTAAGGGTATAAGAATTGTAGGTTTAATATTTTTTAACCCCATTACCTTTTCCAGCCTTTTTATGAAGTCAACTCTACACCGGACAATGGGAAGCTACTTTGCCCTTGCTTTATTAACCTCCTGCTCACCAGCCGGGAAACCTGATACACCCTCTTCCAAAACAAAACAATCTTCCATGCAAGTTTTGCAAAAAACCCTAGACAACGGCCTCACCGTTTACCTCAGCCCCAATGCCGAAGAACCTCGCTTTTATGCAGAAATCATTACCCGGGCTGGAAGTAAACACGATCCTTCAACCAATACGGGACTGGCACATTACCTCGAGCATTTACTTTTTAAAGGTACCCGCTCATTTGGTACGGAAAATTTTACCAAGGAGGAACCTCTGCTCCGACAAATCAGTGAGTTATACGAACAAAGAGCCACCGAAGAAAACGAGACAAAACGAGATGAGATTTACCGACAAATCAATACCCTATCCACGGAGGCATCGAAACTGGCAATCCCCAACGAAATGGACCGTGTATACAGTGACATGGGTGCAAAGGGATTAAATGCCCACACTTGGCACGAGGAAACCGTTTACAAAATTGACTTACCTGCTAACCGGCTTGAACACTGGGCGAAAATTGAAAGCGAACGATTTGCTCAACCAGTCTTTCGCTTATTTCACACTGAATTAGAAACGGTCTATGAAGAAAAAAATCGGGCGATCGATAACAAGCATCGGTTGATTTACCGTGCCGTAAATAATCTACTTTTTAAAGTTCACCCATATGGTCAACAATCCACACTAGGCACTGTCGAGCACCTAAAAAATCCATCGATATATGCGATCGAAGAATTTTACTCCACCCATTATGTCCCCCAAAATATGGCTATTTGCCTATCCGGAGACCTCGATCCTGAGCCAACTTTTGCAATCATAGAAAAGTATTTTGGCAAATGGAGTGGACCCGAGAAACTTCGTCCCGAACCATCTTGGAATGAAAAACCCTTAAAAGGGCGTGAATTCGTAGAGGTAGAGTATTTGGGAGAAGAGCATGTGGTCCTTGCTTTTCGTACAGCACCCAAGCACCACGCGGATTACCCAACTTTGCGCCTGATTGATATGATCCTCGACAATGCAGTGGCCGGTTTGATCAATCTCGACCTGGTTGAAAAACAAAAAGTTCGGGCGGCAGGGTGCTACCCACAAAACCTTAATGATTTCGGTGCCCACTTTCTTTATGGTACTCCCAAAGATGGACAAAGTTTAGAAACAGTCGAACAGTTGCTTCTTCAACAAATCGAACGAGTCAAAAAAGGAGACTTTGAGAATTGGGCCTTGCAAGCGGTAATCAATGATTTCAAAAAACGACAAAAAGAAAATTATGAGAAAAACGACCAAAGGGTTGAATTGCTCCGGGATACCTTTTTGGCGTTTGTTGACTGGAATGTTACCTTGAACGAAATCTCCGAAATGGAACAGGTAACTAAAGCCGACATTATTCGTGTAGCTAATAAATATTACGGAAAAGATTATGTGGTCGGCTTTCGAATTGATGCCCAACATGACCTACCCTCCATCGAAAAACCGGCTATTGATCCACTAAGCATCGATCCAGATAAGGGATCCGCATTTATGGAAGAAGTTGATCAGCTTTCCTACGAACCACTTCAGCCTAAATTTCTTGTTCCAGAAAAAGACTTTTCAGTACGAGAAATCTCTCCCGGAATTCGATTAATTTACGCATTCAATCCACTCAATGATCTTTTCAACTTGGATGTCCGTATGGATCTTGGCTTTGACCATCAACCTATGCTTTCCACTGCAAAGCGCATGCTTGACCGTGCAGGTGCAAGAGAAATGAACTCAGAGGATTTGAAAGTTGAATGGTATAAATTAGGTACTGACTTCGGTTTTGGAGTCCAGGAACATTTTAGCAGTTTCTTCATCAATGGGTTGGATGAAAATTTCCTGTCCTCCCTACAATTAGCTGAGTCACACCTTCTATTCCCAAATACATCTGAAGAAATCTGGAATGAAACTAAAGACATTATTTTATCTGAGCGAGATGATGAACAAAAAGATCCCAATGCCCTAACCCATGCACTGGCTCACTTTCATCGTTATGGAGAAAACTCACGCTATCTTAAACGTTCCTCAGATGCGGACCTAAACAATTCAACTACTTCAGGCTTGTCCGAATTGCTCAAACAGGCTGTAGAGTCTCCGCGATCCATACTTTATTTTGGCCCTCAATCCCCCGACATTGTGGAACAATGGATACGTAACTCATTTCTCGGAGTTCTACCACAGCACAAAGCAGCAAAAGTCGAACCGGACCGCTCGTTAAAGACTAAGAAAGACCAAGTTTACTTTTTGCATAAGGAAATGGCTCAAGCTCAAGTTCGATTTGAATTTCCCTCTGGTCTACTTGACGAATCACTCACCCCCTCTATTCAAATTTTTAATGAATATTTTGGTGGTGGCATGGCTGGTCTTGTCTTTCAGGAACTTCGCGAAGCAAGGGCATTAGCGTACTCAGCATGGGCTCGTTTTTTCACTCCTTCCCGGCCAGGCGAAGAAAATGTTATGGTCGGTTCTATCGGTTGCCAGGCGGACAAAACCATTGATGCAATGAATGCATTCATTGGTTTACTTAAAGAAATGCCAGTGAGCAATACACGCTGGTCATCCGCACATGCTTCTCTGCTAAGTGCTTATCGTACCAACCCAATTACTTCTCGGGCGATTCCCAAGTTTGTTTATGATGTCGACGCTCTTGGATTAGAGATCGACCCTCGGGAATCCAGATTCAAAAACCTGAGCAAAGCAAAGATTGATGAATTTGAAAAATTCTACCAAGATAAAATCAAAGCCAAATCAATTTTATTTTCGGTAGTGGGAGATTCGACCAGAATAAATATGGATGCTCTCAAAAAATTTGGCCCATTTACACAAGTAAGTGCGAAAGAACTATTTCGCAGGTAAAAGTTGGGGATTTACGATTGGGCACCTCGAGGGCTCTCGGGGATCTTTCCGTTGGTTGGTGGGAAAGCAATACCCTCTTCCTCCACGCTTTGATTTAAAGTTGGCTTTAGAGAATTTTCGGATTGGCTCGGTTGAACTGCATCAGTTGTTTCAGGGAGCTTGAGTACTTTCCTGAAAAAATTAAAAACCTTGGCACATTCGATCTTTTTTTGGTCTTGGTTATGGAGTCGTAAAATTAACTTTTCAGATTTGCCCGTGGACAGGTCTGTCATATGGCAGTTACAGCTTGCCTTCTGTTTTTCTCCAGTTGGAAACTCGACGACATCAATCATTCCCATGGGAAGAACCTCATTATCTTGACCAACTAATTCCATCCGTAAAGACACTCTATTTTTGTCGAAATTGAAAAGGCGCAGGCTATTAACCTTACGAGTTTTATCTTCTTTCAACATATTTTCCATACCAGTTCGTAAGGAATTAATGATTTCAACGGATCGATTCATTGGGGTTCAACCATCTTCATAATTGTTGCCCGTCAGGCAATAGAATTTTAAATCTATTTTTATGTCTATCGGTTTGGATTATAGAGGAGTTGCAGAACGGGAGTTAGATAACTCTTCCTTTGATAAAGAACTTTTTGAGTTATGCCTTAAACATGCCTCTAACGACAAAGAAAGAGCCCGCATCATTTACATTCACCGAAGAATCGCCGAATTGGAAAAAAAAGAGCCTAATTTGGACCAAATTGAAAAATGGCCCATGTTAATTCCTTTACTCATTCTGTACACTTTGGGAACCATTGGCGTTCTTTGCCTAGTTTTTGTGTTTTTAGCAAACCGTCTGGATTGGTGGTAACACCCCAAAAGTCGACAAAAAATACTAGTTGGCTAGCTAATAAAACTTGAATTATTTTAATGAATTATATGCTATGGACTAATTCTATTTTGAATTGATAGAATGAATTCCTAATCGTTTCATGCCCCCCAAAAAAACAAAACAAAAAGAGCCCGAGCTTTATGAGTACCGATTTTCTTTTAAAGTCGATGAGCGTAGCACATTTGGGCAAAGACATTACCTTGCTCACAACGCCCGCGACGCTTTGGGTATGTTTGCATATGCTATGCTTAAAAGTTTATTTGATCAAAAGGTTTCCCAAGACCAAGAATTTATAATAGCCAATGAGTTTGTAAAAATTCACGACACCACAGTAAGATCTCCAAAGTTTGAATTAGATGACCCTCTCCCATCTCACTCATACAAAGCTACTTCTGATAAGCCTGTATCAAAAAGTGAAGATTCACCTGATAAAATAAAAGGAGTCGTTGAGGAAATGGCACAGCGGCTAGAAATTATCAAGTTTGAGGAATTTAATCGATGGTCTAATCGGTGGTATCCATTGCGCTTACCCTTGGAAGAAATAAAAGAAGAAGATGCCTGAAATCGTTGAGATGACTAGAATACAGATTGGTTGATGGTTTGTATTTTTTGTGTGTCCAAACTGACCTAATTAAAACTTTAGGAATCTCACCGCATAGCCTGACTGAACAGAAAATTATAGATTATCTATTTTAATTGGATTCTGGAAAAAACCCTTGTAAAAACAATCGTTAAAGATTCCACCAAGGTCCAATACATATTTAATAAAATAAAAATTCACCAGATAACAGTGCTTGGGGGATGACTCGACTTTTCAATCGTTGTTTATTGACGGCAACAATCCTAATCTATAGTTAAGAAGGCTTACATTCGGGTCGGTAGCTCAATCGGTAGAGCAGTGGCCTTTTAAGCCATTGGTTCCGGGT
>JABBBW010000012.1 GCA_018607205.1 Opitutales bacterium
CCTTTGTACCGACGGGCAAAAGGACTTGATTGCCGTTAAATCTTTTCAGGCAATGATCGCAAGATCTTCTCTTGATTAAGGCGCCGACTAGAGCGGAAAGAAAAAGTAAGAAAAGCGGTAACCAAAAGGCCAAAGTATTCATAACCAAAATTTAATATCCCAAAGTAGATCTACTCCTATTCGAACTTGCAATAAGAACATTACCTTGTTTGCATATATACCTACCCTTTCTGCCCATGACCTCCCCTTCCCCAAATCGTCTATTCTGCCTTTCTTGGTTAGTTCTCTTAGCCTTTAGTTGTTCTGATGATAAGTCCGGACCCGAGGAAGCAGCATCTCTTCCCCCCACTGTCGAAAAGAAACCCGCGCTTGCGGATCTGCCCACCAAACCTTTGCCAGTTGTTTACATCGAGGAACTCGACCAGTATCAGGAATATTTTAAGGAACAACACGAGACAAGTTTCAGTCATGTTTCTAAAAAGAACTGGTCAAGTTACACCGCAGGAAAAGATGGGATACTCACAAAAGTTCTTCTTTTTGGAAAACCAAACTACATGATTTCCGAACATTATGGTTCGAGCATGAGTGGATTTATCCGGGCAGATAATCCAGACTCTGGTCCGAAATACGGAGAATGGAGCCTAACCAGAGATGATATTATTAATCAATTAGCCGTGCAGGGATTAACCGAGACAAATCAAGGTTGGATCACTCTGCAAATGAGAGGAGAAATTCCTCAGCAAAAAGGCAAACTTTATTTTATTGTTTGTGACCAAATCGGCAACAAACGTTCATGGTTTGGTGCCTTTGCATTTGCCGAAGGAAACACCTATAAAAAGGGTAGGTTTTGGTTGCACCCTGAACACGACCTTGTCTTTCGCACCTATGTGGGAAAGACTGCAGACCAGTTGGAAAAAGAACAAAAGGGAGAGCCTTTGTTTGATTCAGGCAGTGCAACTCTTGTGCCCACCAATGATGTTCCGGAGGCACCAAAGCCCATGATTGAACTGAGTAAGAACTTTCAACCTGCCCCACCATCTCTTCTCCAAGAAAAAATTAGCGAACAAAAGACTTCCATCAAAGAAGAAACTCTTTACCAACCGGCTACCCAAGCACCTGAACAGGAACAACCCATCACAGATGCTCCCAGCGGAGAAAACGTGGATCAGAGTATCGAAGAACCCAATATATTAGATTCCTCAGAAATCGAATCTGAGCCTATTCCTGCCGAAACAAGTGAACCGGTTGAGAATAAGGAAGTTCCTAAAGGGAGTTTGTTCGAGCGTTTTTTCAAAAACAAAACGGAATAATCTATTTACCTGTAATGTAGGTAATGGTACCAGGGGGCGGACTTGAACCGCCGACCTTCGGGTTATGAGTCCGACGCTCTAACCGCCTGAGCTACCCTGGCAAGAAAGAGGCAAACTATGAACTTCACTTAAGCCTCCGTCAACGCAAACAAATGATTCGTTAAAATTTTCGTTTTGAGCTTTACCCGCTTATCGATTGGTTAAAAGTTGATAATTAAACTTTTTATTTTGAAAACTGATAAATCAACCATTCTGATTATTGATGATGACGCGGAGATCCGCTACTCTTTAGACCGTGTACTTTCTCCGGACGGACACCACATTCTAACGGCTGATTCTGGCGAACACGGAGTAGAAGTTGCAGAAAAGGAAAACCCTCAACTCATCTTCCTCGATAATCGGATGGAGGGAATGTCAGGCATCGAAACGCTCCAACATTTACGCACTGCAGCTCCAACATCACTGGTTATTTTAATGACTGCATACGGAACCACTCAAACCGCCATCCAAGCGATGAAGCACGGTGCTTTTGATTATGTACTTAAGCCATTTGACCTTTCTAAACTCAAGGACATGGTGGCGAAAGCTCTCAAGGCAAATGCAGACTCGGGCAGTGCAGAGAGTGTAGAAAAGCGTCTTTTAAATAAAGAGGATTTAGAGGAAGGCATCGTGGGTAGTGGCGAAAAGATGCAGCAAGTCCTGAAAAAAATTGGCCAAGTTGCTGCGTCAGAGGCCACCGTAATGGTAACAGGTGAAAGCGGAACCGGTAAGGAACTGGTTGCCCGTTGTATCCATCGTTACAGCCATCGTTCAGATGCCCCCTTTCATGCAGTAAACTGTGGTGCCATTCCGGAAAACCTCATAGAAAGTGAACTTTTTGGGCATGAGAAAGGGGCATTTACTGGTGCGACCGATGCTAAGGCTGGACAATTCGAAGTTTGCCACGGAGGAACCTTATTTTTGGACGAAATTGGAGATATGGGACTGCCCACCCAAACCAAAATCCTCAGAGCTATCCAAGAAGGAGAAATTCAAAGAGTCGGCAGTACAAAGGTCAAAAAAGTCGATGTCCGCCTAATTGCAGCAACCCATAAAAACCTCGAATCCATGGTTAAGGATAAATCTTTCCGTGAAGATTTGTACTACCGGTTAAATGTTGTTCGTATTGAAACTCCCCCTCTGCGCGATCGCATGGAAGATCTTCCCGAACTTGTCAATTTCATGCTCGCACGCTTGGACAAAAAGTTTTCCACCGGTACCAAGGAGATTTCCACCGAAGCAATGGAAATTCTCAAATCCTGCAAATGGCCGGGCAATGTGAGGGAATTGGAAAATGTGCTTCACTCGGCATCAGTGGTATCCAAAGGCAAAAGGATTTTAGCAAAGGATCTTCCCGAAAATATTTCTTCTGTATCCAATTCCCCCAACCTCTCAAAACCTTTGCAAGCCAGTCATCCTCCGTCACCTGACCACACAGATGATACAGTTCCTCGGGAAGTAACAGTCGGTATACCCCCACATGATAAATCCCTGTTTGGCCAGACCGCCCAAAGTGTAGAACCGGTTTCTCATCCAAATCAAAACGGTAATACCCAGCCTCCTTCATCCATATCCCTAGAAGAAAGTTTTAATATTTCCTATTCTCACCTTAGGGCAAAGAGTGATAAGAAT
>JABBBW010000208.1 GCA_018607205.1 Opitutales bacterium
GGCGGATGTTCGGGTTTTGAATATGGGATGTCGGTAGATTTTCCAAAAGATGCCGACCAAGTGGCTGATTCTAACGGTGTCCGTTATGCCGTGGCTGGCGATAGTGTTGATTATTTGAAAGATTGTGAGGTTCACTTTGACGATGGATTAACGGGCAAGGGCTTTGAAATTCGTAACCCCAATGCTCAATCCACCTGCGGGTGCGGAAAATCCTTCAGTTAATTTCTTTGCTCTGCTGCATAAGTGCAGCATCGCTTGGCGGGAAGGAGGGAGTTTCCGTATCCCAGTTCCCCCTGACTTTCAACCTGGTCTATCCCGGTAACGGAATTCCTTCTGGGGAATCAAGGGAAATATGGATTGGTCTGCGCATTGTGAGAGAGGATGGTTGGCATACTTATTGGGAACATCCCGGGGATGTTGGCATTGCTCCAAGCATTGAATGGGAATTACCTGCTGGATTTTCTGCGGGAAAAATCATTTTTCCACCCCCTCAACGGGTTTCGATGTTTGATATCAGGGCCAATGGACACACCGGTGAAACCCTTTTTCTCATCCCTCTTTCCATTCCTCCTCTTACTTCCGTTCAGGAATTTGAGATCAAGGGTCTTTGTTCATGGATGGCTTGTTCTCACACCTGTATGCCCGCTCACACTCAACTTTCCTTAAAACTTCCAGTTGTCTCCAAATTTGAGCCGGACCCTTACTGGGCTACCCAATTCAAAAATTTCTGGGCAACTCAGCCCAAAGAAATTCCAAAGGGTTGGAATTTTGATGCCCGTCTGATCGGAAAGTTTTTAAAATTACAATTCCCCACATTTTTGTCCGATAAGAACGGGGAATTAGATTTTTTTGCCGAAAACCGAGTGATTTTATCCAATCAATCTCCCACCGTTCGAAAAAAGGACGAACGTATTGAATGGATCTTAAAAAAATCTCCTTGGGGTCCTCAAATGCCCAAAAAAATTAGTGGTATACTATCTTTAAAGGAGGGTACGGAAAAGAGTTTCTATCGGCTAAATATACCGGTTTCCTCGAACGAATAGACCAAAGAACTCACATTTCTTCCAAAGTCTCGATACCCAATAAACTGAGTCCTGTTTGCAGAACCGCTTGGGTGGATGAACAAAGGAGCAACCTTAGGTCGCGCACATCTGGATCGTCCACCATTACCTTTTCCAAATTATAAAAGGAGCTAAAGTCGGTAGCCAATTCATAGAGGTAAGTACAAAGGAAATGGGGTTTTAATTCTCGAGTTGCCTGTTTTAGAGCGATCGGGAAAAAGAGAAGTTTGCGCGATAATTTTCTTTCTGCATCGGACTGGGGTGGTCGTGCTTCATTAAATGGACCATCCGAAGAGCGTTCCATTTTTCGAAAGATGCTCGAAATCCGGGCAACCGCATATTGCAAATAGGGTGCGGTGTTTCCTTGCATGGCTAACATTTTGTCCCATGAAAATACATAATCCAATGTGCGGTCCTGAGAAAGATCGGCATATTTTACCGCTCCCAGTCCAATCACTTTTGCCCGTCTTTGTACCTCCTCATCTGAAAGGTTTGCATTTTTTTGCTTCACCATATCTGCAGCCCTACGGATGGCTTCCTCCAGTAAATCAATTAGTTTAACCGGTTGTCCATCCCTTGTCTTAATCGCCTTGTTGTCGTCTCCCAGAATCGTTCCGAACCAGACATGCGCAAGGGTTGGAAGTTTTCTTTCTTCTGCAATAAACCATTTCTTTGCGGTAAGGAATAATTGTTCAAAATGGTCCCGTTGGCGACCGTCGGTTACATAAATGATTTGTTCAGCCTGCCATTCTTTTTCTCGATAGCCCAGGGTTGCCAAATCTGTGGTCGCATAATTGCTGGCTCCGTCAGATTTTCGAATAATAAAAGGCTGCTTGGCAAAACGCTTGTGCTCTGGATGAAATACAACCAAGGCCCCGTCGTCTTCCTGGCAAATCTTGTGTTTGCCAAGTTCCTCATAGATTCCATCCACTTTATCCCGGTAAAAACTTTCTCCCAGGGAATGATCAAAGTGAACATCGAGCAGATCATAGATCTTGAGGAAAGAGGATATACTAATGTCCCGAATTTTTTCCCAAAGTTTTAAATTTTCTTCGTCCCCGTCCTGGAGTTTTACCAATTCCTGCCGGGCCCCAACCAATGCATTTTCATCCTCCTTAATTCTGGCATTTCCCTGCCTGTACAAATCTTCCAACCTGGCGATCGGATCGTCTCCTAAATCGTCCAAAGAAATTCCCTGCTCCTTGATCGCAAAAAGAAGAATGCCAAACTGAGTGCCCCAATCTCCCAAGTGATTATCGCGCAGGATTTCATTTCCCTGAAAGGCGAGAATGCGGGCAAGAGATTCTCCAATAATGGTCGAGCGAATATGCCCCACATGCATTTGCTTAGCAGTATTGGGGGATGAATAATCAATCACCACCTTGGAGTTCTCCTTATCTTTTGCCGATGCCTTTAGGTTATCGGTGGATCCGTGGGTACAAATCCATTTAAGTAAATATTCAGGAGATAGAGTGAAGTTAATAAAGCCCGGCCCGGCAATCTCGACCGACCAATGTTCGGAGGCGGGTAGGGCATCGATTAATTTCTGGGCGAGTTCTCGGGGGTTCTTTCCCATCTTCTTGGCAAAAGGGAGCACTCCATTTGCCTGGAAATCTCCAAACCTTTCATCAGCAGATCGGGTCTGCGGATCAAACTCCTGGCCAAACTCATCAACCGACTGAGCTGCCTTGTATACTAAATTATCCAGACTGTTTATTAGATCAAAGGAAATAGACATGCGGTATGCGTGTAAGCATGGATGGACGATCTCGTCAAGACTGCATCGTCGAAAAGACTCGACAAAAATTAGATTATCTAATAACAAATGTGCTTTGCACGATTTTTTCTAAATCCACAACTCAACCCCCGAGTAAGTTATGCC
>JABBBW010000062.1 GCA_018607205.1 Opitutales bacterium
AGATCAATCCACAGCAGATATTACCCAACCCAAAGCAGCATTGGGAAAAACTTCTCCCAACAGGCAAGACCCACCGACACCAGACAAGTACAAGGAACCTTTAGGCAACCAAGAATCAGCGGTTACTAACCCTTTAAAGGCCAAAGAAGAAAAGGTTTTAACGAAAACAAAGACGGCTCACCGAGCATTGGAGATACTAGAAGGTGTTACCATTGATACGATGGATACAAAAATTATTCCATCCAATCTGCCCGGTGGGCTTGAAACCAGACTAACCTTAATTGAAACAAACCTTAAATACCCTTTCATGATGGTCGAGGAAAAGGGCCGCTCATTTAATCAGGCAACGGAGAGTGTTGAGTCAGTCCAAGCACAAGTTGCGACTCACTTAATTCTTCAAGTCCGTCCAGATGTTGATCTATTTGAATTTGAAAACCGTCTGGCTTCTTTGAATTTATCGATAAAAGAAAAACTAAGTGAAGGAAACTTTATCGTTTCTCTTAATAACCCCTCAAGCTTAGACGAAGTAATTACTAAACAAAATGCGATCGAACAATTGGACGAATTTGTAGAAGTGGTAGAACCCGATTACTTCGTTTACGCCATCAAAAACACCAACGATCCAAGGTTGCTTGAATTGTGGGGCCTTCATAACACCGGTCAAACTGGTGGGGGTTCTGATAAGGATATAGACGGTCCCGAAGCTTGGGATCTTTTAACTGGCAGTAAGGATGTACTCGTTGGAATTATCGATACTGGAATTGATCGTAATCATGAAGATTTAAATGAAAATATGTGGACAAACCCGAACGAAATTGCGGGTAACGGGGTTGATGATGATCAAAACGGTTATATCGATGACATCCACGGATGGGACTTTTACAATAATGACAACAACCCACACGATGATAATTCACACGGGACGCACTGTGCTGGAACAATAGGGGCGGTAGGAAATAATGGTAAAGGAGTAGTCGGAGTTAGTTGGAAAGTTTCTATGGTCGGGCTTAAGTTTCTGGGAGGATCCGGCGGGGGATACCTTTCCGATGGTATCAAGTCCATCGCATATGCAACGAAGATTGGTGTAGATCTGACCTCCAACTCATGGGGAGGAGGAGGATATTCATCCTCTATGAAAACCGCCATTGATGAAGCTGCTGCTGCTGGCATTGGATTTGTGGCCGCTGCTGGAAATCATGCAGGTGACAACGATGCTTACCCCAGCTATCCCGCTTCCTATGAATCCGAAAATGTGATCTCCGTGGGTGCTCACGATCATTTTGCCAAGAGTGCCTACTTTTCTTGCTACGGTAAAACCAGTGTTGATTTGTTTGCTCCAGGAGTAAACATTCTAAGCACAATTCCCGGGAACGGATACGCCAGTTATTCTGGAACATCCATGGCCACACCCCATGTTGCAGGAGCCTATGCCTTGATCCTTGCGGCTAATCCCGAATGGCAATCAGTCCAAGTAAAAGATGCTTTATTGGAGAATGCAGATAGTGAGGATTCCCTCTTGGAAAAATGCCTTACCGGAGGTCGCCTCAATGTCTTTCAAGCTCTCTCCAACGAACCTCCTGAGGAAAACCTAATTTCTGCTACGCCAAGCTCATTGGACTTTGGCGTTCTGGGGAAAGAAGAAAGCCAAAAACTGGAAGTAGTTCTGAGCAACCGAGGAAATGCAAACACCACCGTAAATGATATTTCTATCTTTAATCAAAATGATGAATCCCTTCCTTTTGAGCTTTCCTTCCCTACTCCATTTATACTTGAACCTAACACCGCAAAAGCAGGAACCGTAAGTTTCTCCGGCCCTGCTGAAGGTCTATTTACTGCAAATCTCAAAGTAACGAGTGATGCAAGTAATGAATCCAACCTAAGTATAGCTTTGAGTGCCCAAGTGGTGACTACTCCAAACCTTTCTGTTCAACCGAACAGTTTACATTTCGGGCTCCAAGATCAAGAGATTCAAGAACAAATAATGGTCTTGAACAATTCGGGTGACGGAAATCTCATTTACTCGATACAGCAAAGAAATTCATCACCCTGGCTTATTTTCGATGAAATTAGTGAAGGATCCTTAGCAGCAGGACAAACAATGGAAGTCCTCGTTCAAGTAAATGCCAGTCAAATGCCTTCAAACTATGAAGAAACATTGATTGACGTTGTTTCCAATGACCCCGACCAACCAGAGGTTGCCATCAAGGTGTCTGCCGAACGATTAAGTGAAGATGGAGGGCTTGTATTTCGTCCTGCAAATCTTGAATTTGGAAGTGTTTTTGTCGGTCATTCTAGTGAAAAATTAGTGGAAGTCTTCAATGCCGGTACAAATCCAATTACGATTACCCGGATGGCGTTTTCCGGTTCCTCTTTTTCTCATCACCTCGATTTTCCAATAACCCTGGCTTCCGGAGAAAAAACTTCTGCTAAAATCTACTTCACCCCTCTGAATGAAGGAGCTTTTGAAACAAATGGAATGGTATTTACGGATGAGAACGGATTCACCGTGCGAAACCTACCAATGACTGGGAGTGCGGCAATGGCTCCAAAAATCGTTCATAATCCCCAAAGTATTTCGGCAACCATCAATATGAATGAGCAAAGTCAATTTGCCCTAAATTTACAAAATACCGGAGGCAGTAGCCTGAATTGGTCCTTGAAGGGAGCTAACGGGCTTATGGGCAGTTCATTTTCCTTAGGAACAGTTTTTTCATCCGATCACTTTGCCCCTTTGTTAAAGGGAACAGTTGACAAAAGGAACGGTTCCCCAGTTTCAACTTTAGGCGGGGGCCCAGATTACCATGGTTACACTTGGAGCGACTCTAGCGAAAACGCTGGACCCGATCATATTTGGACTGATATTTCCACCACCGGTATATTACTTGAGGAATTGTCTTCAACTGATGACGGATTTACTAACCTCACACTCCCCTTCTC
>JABBBW010000110.1 GCA_018607205.1 Opitutales bacterium
ATATCAAGCACTCAACGCACAGGACCTCATTGAATTAAACATGGAAGGAACTTTGATCGAAACCAGGGATTCAACAAAAATCGAAATGATTTCTAATGGTATGAATTTGATTTTAGAAAAAAGCAGAGATGACCCTAAGTTATCGATTGCTTTATTTTTTCATTTAAAAAACACCTATACAGATAAATATTCTAAAGTTATAAATGATCCAATTATCACATTTTTCAATAACTGCGAAAATAAAATAAAACTAGAATACTGGAGCTTTTTACCTTCAATTTCAATTAAGAACTTATCTAGCATACAGAATTTTTTATTTCTTTTTATTAATTTATTTTTTGGTATTATTATTTTTCATAATTTATTCAATTTTAGTAATGTAAAAGTTGTTTTATGGATAGTCGTTATCAATACATTTATTCTTTGTATTGTTGGTCTCTATCAAAAATTTACTCAAGTGTGGTCTGATGATTATTTGGAAATATTGGGAATTTGGAATGCCCCGGAACCAAGGTATTTTTTTTCCACATTTACCTATAAAAACCACTGGTCAGCTTTTGCATTAATTTCTCTATCTTGTATTTATTCAATATTCTACAAGCAATTAAGGATTACCAATGAATACATGATTAAGTCTCCTATTTTATTATTTATTATATTTTCTAGTATTTTGTTGGTTTCGACAGTTATATTTTCAGGTTCTAGGTCTGGTATTTTATTCTCCGTAATATCAGTTATACTTTTCAGTTTAATTATATTCTTCAAAAAAAAGAAGCTAGAATCCTATTCATTCAAGAAAATTATTTTATATTTTTTAGTTATCCTCCCTACTTTATTTTTCATTTTTTATTCATTAAAAAAAGATGAGAAAGTTAAGGAAATGCTAACCAACTCTACCACTCAATGGAAAGCCTTGCAGGAAGGAAGTCCTCCTCTCAGATGGTATCTTTGGAATGATGCCTACAAAATGGCTCAAAGTGAACTAATTTTAGGGCATGGTTATAATGCATTCCCATCAACTTATCCTAAATTTCAATCTATGGTGGTTAGACAAGAACGGGGAAAAGGACTGGCAAGTGCTCACAACCCTTACATTCCCCTTGTTGCACATGCACACAATGATGTTGTGGAATTTATCTGTGAATGGGGTTTGCTTGGTACTTTTTGTTTTTTTATTCCCTACATCCTTCACATAATTAAAGTTTGGGGTTCCACTAACTCAACAACTGTTAAATTATTACTCTCAGGTTGTTTTGTTTTTTTGGTTTATTGCTTCGTAGATTTCCCCACTCGAACTCCGGCATGCGTTGTTCTATTTTCATGCATTGCAGGGTTGGCATGTAAGTATGACAATCTTTCAACTAACAGCCAAAGAGGATTTTAGTTTGCATCCGAGTATAACTTGAATGATTTTAAGTAAGTAATGGATATTGGTCCGTTTTTAGGATTTTCTTCTAATTTATTGAGATTATTTTTCTCAACTGTTTTTTTGTGTACAATTTTACAAGCAAAATTGTCCACTACAATGCTTGACAGCATACTTCTTATCAATCTTGGGGGAGTCAATGAACTCGTTAAGGACTCTAACACTAAAGAGAGAAGAAGCTTAGTTCCCAAAGAAACCCTCGAGCAACAAATTGGACCCGACGGTACAAACGCTCCTCCTGTTTTACCCGAATCGATAACTTCACATTTTGAATCATCGCACGGGCCACCCTTAGTCACGAACGATGGTCTAACTGAAGCGTTAAGTGAAGCCTTTTCCCTTGATGGGAATCCGCCTACAATCGAGGACTTTGAAACCTCCATCAAAAATCTCGCAGAGACAAAACAGGATTATGGACTATCTAATAAATCATTTCTGTCTTCAACTAAATCTATGATCTCTGCCTATTTGAGGGCCGGTGGTGATGATGATATTCAAACAAATTTATCCGCAATATTGTTCTCAAGCATACTTCCAAGGATTCCAAAGTGGGGAGGCAGCACAACTAGCTGGATCAAGATGATTGCTCAAACATCTATTGAGTCTTTCTTAGAAGAAGAACGACCTATAAATGAACTTGCTGAGGTTTCATCATCATTTGCATCAAATTCAGTAAAACTAGTTAACTCTGGAAAACTTTCCACTGATCCCCTTAATCCAAATTCCGATCTAATTGAAATCCAGGATGTAATGTGGAGCAGTGAAATTATTCCACTCTCTGATAAATTAGAGAGTGGGAAAACCTTCCAAGACCATAAAACTAGGATTATACAGCAACTAAGCGTTGGCATTACTCAAGGCTACATGAGTGTAAATGATTACCTTAAAGGAGGCCTTGATAAAGAAACTATGGAAGCTTTTACCCAATCGTCTATTAACCCTAATCCAATTAACGAAGGCAGTATAAATCCCAATATCATTTCCTCATTTATTAACGGCTTAATGGATGCAAGTTCCGAGATCGGCACGGTGGCTACTCAAGAGGACTTAGACGCGGGACTGGCAATTTCCTTAGGAGAGATTATTCCCGACAACAGAGAATTGTTTTTGTACGAAGTGATTAAAGCTTCAGCCAACGGATTCTTAATCTCTACAACTGTCGCGACTACTTCTAATGTTAAATATCTTGATCAAGACTTGCACCTTGAAGCAGCCGAGAAAGTATCCAAACAAATATCTCAATCGGTTTTGCTGCATAACACGAAAAATAATGATGGAAAAGTAATTTACTCAGTAACCAATGATTGGATCAAATCAGACCGAATAGCTGAGTCTGCTGCATCTGGTGCTGCCATGGGGAGCCAGCTTGCAACGGTTTTGCCAAAGTCAATGGATTACACCGATTCTTGGGAAGTATTTACAAATATCCGTAGAGAAATCTCCAAGGCAGTATCAAAAGGAAGTTCTTACGGTGCCCTCAATACCTCTGCTTGGCTAAGTACTCAAGCTGACCTTACCAATGTTGGTGAATCTATTCTTGGACCAAACGACCTCGAAGCGGTTGCCAGTGGATCGGCTATGGGATCAATGGTCGGGAATACTGGCTTGGCAATCTACTACCCAACTGACCAATTAGTACCAATTATTAATTTCACTGCTCAAGGATCTGGGTTCGGTAGTTTGAGTGCCGAAAACCTTGCACTTGTTAGTTCCGAAACAACTGAGTCGATAGAAGTAAGCATAGCAAGACAGACAGCACTTGGATCTTCGCTTGGTGCCTCATTTGAGCCAACTGTGCTCTTAGAACTAGATCCCGCAAGGAATTCTCGTCAAAAAGATTTCATTGATCATCTAACTGCGGCTTCATTTGGTGTTACATTTGGCTCGATCTTAGGAGTTCAGCAGAACTCAGAATTGAACAATAAAAATCAAGTGATAATCGACGGTAAATCACCCATCAACAAAATTATTGAAATCAGACAATCCTCCAAGCAAGGTTCGATCGAAGGAGCCTTAGCCGGTGTAAAATTGGCTTTAAAGTTGGATGAGGTGAACAATGAAACACTTAAATCAAAAAGTGAATTGCTCAAGGCTATTAATCAAGCTAATTTAAAAGCTGGTTCAAACTCGAATAATAATACTCCTGTTAATTCATTACGAACCAATTCCAAGGACATGAGCTTACTTATGAAAAAATTTGGAATCAACCCTCGGTACACAAATCCGGCAAAAATGTACAAGCGACCTGTAGTTGTGCAAGTCGATGCCCCCCCAATTGACGATGATTCCAAGGAAGCTATCAATAACGCGTCTCCTCTGTAAGAATTACTCGGGCATTTTAAGTCCCCAACAGCCTTTCTTTACTGACAGGTAATAATATTCGACTATTTTTTATACACAATGAATAAAAATATGACAGATTTTGGTTTAATAGGTTTAGCAGTTATGGGGCAAAACTTAGCCCTTAATATTGCCGATCATGGCTTTAAAACTTCAGTATTTAACCGTACCTTTTCGAAAACCAAGAAGTTTTTAGATAAGAATAGTTATTCCGAAAATCTCTTCGGCTTTGAAAACCTTCAAGACTTTGTTAGTTCAATACAAAGACCCCGAAGAATCGTCATTATGGTTCAAGCCGGTAAGGCCACAGACTCAGTGATAGATTCTCTGATTCCTCTTTTAGACGAACAAGATATCATCATCGATGGTGGCAACGCTAAATGGACGGATACCATTCGCCGGGAAGCTGAGCTCAAAAATCAGAAATTATGCTTCGTTGGATCTGGCGTGAGTGGAGGCGAAGAAGGTGCCCGCTTTGGACCGTCTCTGATGGCAGGGGGCTCAACTTATGCATGGGATAAAATAAAAGTTGTCTGGTTAGCTATATCAGCAAAGGTGAGTGCTACAAGTGGCAAGCCTTTGGAGGGTGCCTCTGAAGGCAACCCCATTGAGGGAGGGGTTTCCTGTGCAGCATACATCGGGGAAAACGGTGCTGGTCACTATGTCAAAATGGTCCATAACGGTATCGAGTATGGTGATATGCAAATGATATGTGAGGCGTATCATTTAATGACTGATTTGCTAGGTATGACAGCAAAGGAGGTGGGGGATACTTTTTCCATTTGGAACAAGGGTGAATTGGATTCCTTTTTAATGGAAATCTCTGCTGACGCTCTGCAGCAAAAAGATCCAAGAACGGGTGGTTATCTGGTTGATTATGTTTTGGATGCAGCAGGGCAAAAAGGCACTGGTAAATGGACCTCCGTAAATGCCTTGGATATGGGAACTCCTGCACCTACCGTTGCCGAAGCCGTATTTGCCCGCTGCATGAGTGCGATCAAGGAAGAAAGAGGGTTTGCCAGTAAATCCTTAACCGGGCCAAACGAACAAGATGAACTACAATCCTTAGATCGATCCAGCTTTCTTGAAGCTATCCGAGGAGCTCTTTATTGTTCCAAAATATGCTCCTACGCACAAGGCTTCCAACTTATGCAAGCAGCCGCCAAAGAATACGATTGGTCCTTAAATTTTGGTGAGATTGCCGAAATTTGGAGGGGTGGTTGCATCATCAGGGCGGCTTTTCTACAGAAAATTACCGAGGCATACCAAAAGAATTCTTCCTTAGCAAATTTACTTCTCGACGATTACTTTATTGATTGCATCAATCGTGATCAATCCCACTGGAGAAAGGTGATTGCTACTGGGGCTCTAAGAGGTGTGCCAACCCCCACCTTTTCATCCGCTCTCGCTTATTACGACTCTTATCGAAGTGCCCGGCTTCCTCAAAACCTGCTTCAAGCCCAAAGAGATTATTTTGGAGCCCATACTTATGAGAGAACGGACGAACCTCGGGGGAATTTTTTCCACTTGGACTGGCTACATCCGGAAAGACCAGAATCGCAGGCATGAATCGGTTTGTAACAAAATAGCTCTTATTTCAAACTGAGATATATTTCCTTTACCCGCTGGTAATCAGACTCACGATCAGCAGATTCCAAGATAAAATCGAATTCATGCTCTCTTTGCATTTCCGCCTGGGCGTTGGCTAGTCGAATTTGCATCTGTTCATCGCTTTCACTTGCCCGTTCGTTCATTCGCGATTTCAATTCACCAATGCATTGGGGGCGAATAAAAACCGTCTTTAAGCAACCAGCAAGAGCCTTAGTTTCATTACAGAACCTGCGCAAACTTGCCGATCCATTTACATCGATATTTAACAAGATATCGACACCCTGTATTTGAGCTTCTAATAGGCTATGTTTTAAGATTCCGTATTTATTACCGTGAATGATTTCATGTTCCAAAAAGTGATCCTCCAAGAGTTTACGGTCAAATTCCGACTGAGTCAGAAAGAAATAATCTTCTCCGTCTTGTTCTCCTTTACGAGGTAATCGTGTGGTAGCCGTAACCAAGCGGTTGAGTGAAACGCCAAAATCCTTCATCAACCGCTCGCAAATGGTGGTTTTTCCTACAGCTGCAGGACCAGAAATTGCCAAAATTAAGCTCATACCTTGGCAAGGGAAAATTCAGTAAATAAAAGATAAGGCCGAAGTCAATAATCCGGAAGTTAAGAATACGGAACCAAGAACTTCCATTCTACCTGGTTTCCGATTCAACCATTCAATCAAATCTCGCATCCTGTATGGCCAAGCTCCAAAATACAAGGCAACAACAATGAAAAAATAAACAATTGAAACTAGAACTAACCGACTTTGAGCTTCTTGTAAAAATGCTGCATCCAAGACCTCTCGAGAAAAAAGAAGCACCAGCATAGCCCAACCGCGGACTGCTAGAAAGTCTGCTGCATAAACAAAAGACAGTAAGGCCACACCGATGGCAACCCCTCCAATCAGCAGCTTGTAATTGCCAAAGTCAGCTTCGCTTAGAAACAGCACATGTCTCCATAAAAACCATGTCGTCGCAATTCCTATAAACCAAATACTAAAAGCCTTGGATCGAGGAAATCGAAGAAACGCCGATCGGAAATTTGATTTTGGACGTGTGAGCATTCCTCCAACCAGTGTAAGTAAAATGCCAGTAATAAGACTTGCCTGGAAAAGATTCATTGTATGAGTTCTGTCAGTTAGTTAAAGTACCGAAAAGACTGTAAGGGGTTGCCCGGGTGACTTCAATCATACGAATTTCACCAATCAAAGATGAATCTCCCTCGAAATTTACTTTCCGAAAACATCTAGTCCTTCCCATTAACTGTCCCCCACCCTTGCGGGCTTCCCCCTCGACTAGAACTTCAACCGCTTGCTCGAGCATTCGCCTGTTGGAGCTAAGAGACTGTTTTTCCAGAAGGTCAAGAAGCTCGTGATTTCTTCTTTCAAGCTCATCTACTTCGACTTTTCCATCCATTTCGACGGATGGCGTACCCGAACGGTCGCTGTATTTGAAAATAAAACCCATTTCAAATCCGGCCTGAACAAAGGCTTTCTTAGTTAGCTCAAAATCTTCAAGCGTTTCTCCAGGAAAACCCACAATAACATCAGTACTCAATCTCATTCCTGGAACTTTTTCACGAAGGCTTTCAACAATGTGAAGAAATTTCTCAATTTTATAAGGTCGGTTCATCGATTCTAGAATACGATTCGACCCACTTTGCATAGGCAAATGAGCGTGCTGCCCCAATTTAGGCAATCGACCGAACGCATCGATCAAGTCGTTCCCGAAAGCGATTGGATGCGGAGAAGTAAAACGAATACGATGAATCTTTGGTAGCTCATGAATTTTTTCCAAAAGTTGTACAAATGGCGACTTACCATCAACTCGCTCAAACTGACCTCGACCGTAGGCATTTACAATTTGCCCAAGCAGAGTGACTTCTTTAACCCCGACAAGGGTTAATTCCTCAATTTCTTGCAGAATCTCAGAAATCGATCGGTATCTCTCAATCCCTCGAGTTTTAGGAACTATGCAAAATGAACAATTCATATTACAGCCCTGCATGATCGATACAAAAGCAGTTGGACTATCCCCCTTATGTAAATGATGCTTGATTTCGTTTTGAGAACCGATTTCTTCACCGAGTTCTACTACCGGCCCCGAGGAGCTTTTTCTCTCAAGCAGCTCAGGCACACGATGGAATTTTTGGGTACCAACGACCAAGCCCAAACCAGGCAACTCGTCAAGCAAGGTCATACCACGATTTTGAGCCATACATCCTATAACCCCAACCACTGGCTTTTTTTTAGTTGAGGATCGATTCAGAAGGCGTGAAGCCTTACCTATTGCTTTTTGCTCTGCCTTTTCACGAACACTGCAAGTATTTAAAAGAATGACATCAGCCTTTTCCTCCTCGTCCGTTATTTCATGGCCATATTCGAGCAATTTGCAGGCAACAGCCTCCGAGTCGCGCTCGTTCATTTGACACCCATAAGTTTTAATAAAGACCCTGCTCATTAGGAAGAATACTAAACTACAGAGCGGAAAAAACCGGTCAATCGCGAACCCACTTAATTACATCGTACAAAGACTCAATAACAGGGTCTTTAAATTGCCTCAACCTTTCAGCATCGACATGCCCACGACTGTAAAGCAATGCGTTGCATCCCGCTAAATTGGCAATTTCTTGATCATGACAAGTATCTCCAATCAAAAGTACATCTTTCGGGTCAAGTTTAAGCTTTGAAATGTGAGCTGCCACTCGATCTCCCTTTCCTTTTGCTTCTATATTACTAGCTCCATCAATGCACTGTACCCACTGCTTTACATTAAAAAAGCAAGCAAACGAGTCGACATCCTTTTGCTCGCCCGCAGAAAGAATGCTTTGTGAAATAGAGAGTTTATTCAACACCTCGAGAGTTTCTAGTGCTCGGGAATGCAACATACAATCACTGAACCGATTGCGATATTCCTTGATATAGACATTGGCCAATTTTTCGTACTCAGTACCAGAACTTGGGAGTTCTATGGATTCATAAAATTTGTTAACTGGGAAAAAAAACTTTCTTCGGTATAGATCAACTGATATCGTTGGTTTCATGTAAGCCACAAGAACCTGGTTTAGGATATCAACGCACAAATTGACATCATCTACCAATGTTCCGTTCCAGTCCCAAATCACATGTTTTATCATTATTCTAAATTAGAATGATCGAAAAAACCACCTGCAATTAAATTCTATCCCTAGGTAAATCAAATTTGCTACAGTTAATTCTTTCCTTGGTCGTAGTTTAAAAGTAACCATGGGAGACTCATTCCAGAAAATATAGATATTGGGGAAGAATTATTTAAAGAAAACCAAAGTTTACCGAAATGAAATCGTTAGTCTCTCAATTAATATTCATAACCAGCTCAGTAAACATGCTTGGTATGAGTAGATAATTAGATGTCACCTTAAAGATTAAGAACATTCTCGCCAAGAACCATGTTCAGAGTTCTACTTTAATGCTGTTCGTTAATGACACAGTTTCATTATTGCAACTTATCTAAATTTCTTGCCATCAATGGCACACTTCTCAAATTATTCAAATCTCTTTAAAAATTATCATGGCTAAAGCATCTGAAAAATCTTCCAGTAAATCAACGTCGGACCTCGATCTTGCACTTCAAGGTATTAACAAAAAATTTGGAGAAGGTGCATTGATGAAACTCGGAGATGCTACCAAAATGAATGTCTCTGTGATTTCAACCGGTTCTCTAGCTGTTGATTTGGCTCTTGGAGTTGGGGGATTGCCCCGAGGCAGAATTTTAGAGATTTACGGTCCCGAATCTTCTGGAAAAACTACATTCTGCCTTAGTGTCATTGCTGAAGCTCAAAGAAAAGGTGGGAATGCCGTATTTGTGGATGTAGAACACGCACTTGACCCCAAATACGCAAAAGTTGTTGGGGTAGACTTAGACAACCTCATGGTATCACAACCAGAAAGTGGAGAAGACGCACTAAATATTACTGAAACATTAATACGCTCTGGTGCAATAGATGTGATCGTGTTGGACTCTGTTGCTGCACTAGTTTCAAGGCAGGAACTTGATGGCCAAATGGGAGATACTACGGTTGGCTTACAGGCCCGTATGATGAGCCAAGCGATGAGAAGGTTAACCGCAGCAATTTCAAAATCAAATTGTGTTTGCATCTTTACCAACCAAATTAGGGAAAAGATTGGCGTCATGTTTGGAAGCCCAGAGACTACACCAGGAGGAAGAGCTTTAAAATTTTTCTGCTCGGTAAGAATGGACATACGAAGAATTGGACAGATTAAAGAAGCCAATGGAACAGTTACTGGATCAAGAACCAGACTAAAAGTGGTTAAAAACAAAGTAGCACCTCCATTTACCGCCTGCGAATTTGATATCATGTACAACGAGGGAATATCCAAAACGGGATCAGTAATCGATCTAGGAATAGAGCATAACATTTTAACAAAAAAAGGTGCATGGATTTCGTTTGAAGGAAACTTAGTTGGACAAGGAAGAGAAGCAGCTAAACAAACCTTGGCCGAAAACCATGAGTTGATGGCAAAAATAACTGCAGGAATCATGGAAAAAGTACAAGTAACGGTTGGATCTGTTCTTGCCCAGGGTAATACAGAGGACGGGGAATAAGGAACGCGCCGCCCTACCCCGCAGTGATAGATACAATCATTGCTCTGGCCACTCCTGCTGGAGAATCGGCTTTGGCTGTAATTCGTGTAAGTGGTCAACTCTCAAATATAATTGCAAAGAAAGCGTGCAATTGTACAAAACCTAAACCAAGAAATGCATATCTTGTAAATTATCGATCTGCCGATGGGGAAACATTAGATCAAGTTGTCATTACTTTTTTTAATAAAGGAAACTCCTACACCGGAGAAGTTTCACTCGAAATTTCGTGTCACGGTAATCCATTAATCACCGAAATGATCTGTAAAGACCTAATTAATCGAGGGTGTCGAATAGCACATCCTGGTGAATTTACTAGACAGGCATTCCTTAACGGGAAAATTGACCTCCCACAGGCTGAATCTGTGGCACAAATTATTGCAGCAAAAAATGAACAAGCACTTACCCTAGCCCAACGAAATTTAAAGGGGAAACTTTCCGATAAACTATTATCCATTCAACAAGATATCTTAAACCTACAAGCTTCCATTGAAGCACACATAGACTTCCCCGAAGATGATTTACACGAAAATGATCAAGAAAGAGTTCATCAGAAAGTAAGAAAAATAGTCCAGGAGCTTGAAGCATTACTCTTACAATCTACAAGAACTAAACTATTAACTAGAAACATTAGAGTGGTTCTTACAGGATTACCTAATGTTGGAAAAAGTAGCTTGTTTAATGCTCTAGCAGGCAAGAATCGAGCACTTATTCACTCTGAATCAGGAACAACAAGAGATTATTTAGAATTTGATATTAAAATTGGTAAATTCTGGATAACGCTTGTTGATACAGCTGGAGTTCATAATGCATCCGAGGAAATTGAGTTAGCTGGTATTGAAATGAGTCTTGAACAAGCAAATGAAGCTGATTTGTTTCTTTGGGTGATTGACAACTCAGTCCCCCACCCTACCGAACTCCCAGAAAAATTTACCAAATTATTACAAAGCAAGCCTACACTACTCATTCGTAATAAATCAGACTTGGGTAAAAATAATTGGGCACCAAATTATAATCCCTCGCCCAAAGCAATAAACATAAGTTCAACCGGAAAATATGGTCTCAGGGAATTGGAGACGCTTTTACTAGAAATAATACAAAAACTCACAGGAGAAGGATCAGAAAATGAATATCTCGTAGGTGTAAGGCACGAAGTACTCATTAAAAACTGCTTGGATAAGTTGAACCGTTTCTTGACAGAATCAAATAATGAAGTTGGAGATGAAATTATATCAATGCACCTTACTGAAGCTCGAAAAGAATTAGACATAATGATTGGGAGAAAAACAAATGAAGATATGCTAGATATTCTCTTCGGAGAATTCTGTATAGGGAAGTAAGGATGACACTAAGGGTAAATACACCTAAAAAGCCCTATGATGTAATTGTCTGCGGTGCTGGTCATGCTGGTTGTGAAGCAGCCATTGCTGCATCAAAACAAGGGGCAGATGTCCTGCTGTTAACAGGAAATTTAGATACCATTGCTCAAATGAGTTGTAACCCTGCCATTGGTGGACAAGGAAAAGGACAAATTGTACGCGAAATCGATGCATTAGGGGGAGAAATGGCATTAAATGCTGACTTTACTGCCATTCAATTTAAACTTTTAAATACTTCTAAGGGAAAAGCTGTCCAAGCACCAAGGGCACAATGTGATAAAAAAGCCTACCAGTTAAGGATGAAGCATGTTCTCGAACAACAGCCCAATCTAACGCTATTTCAAGCAATGGTGGATGGCTTAATCGTTCAAAACTCTTGTTGTAACGGAGTTACCACATCAATGGGACTTCACTTTTACGGTAAAACAGTCGTAGTAACCACAGGAACTTTCTTACAAGCATCGACTCACATAGGACAATCAAAGTCGGAAGGAGGTAGACTAGGTGATCATTCAGCAAAGGGACTTTCCTCGCATTTCATAAAGCATGGCATAGAACTTAAGCGCTTTAAGACTGGGACTCCTCCAAGGCTTCTAGGTAATTCTATTAATTTTAATGGCTTGGCAGAACAATCCGGAGATCAAGATCCTACTAAATTCGCTTTTTACGATAGTAGAACTGATACCGAGATGTTCCACGTGGAACAAAATAGAAGGTGGCCGACAAAAGGTAGTCATGAATTAGGTTCAAATTTAGTAAAATGCTTTCTTACATCGACCACAGAAACTACTCATCAACTTATTAATGAAAACCTCCACCTTTCACCACTTTATAAAGGTGATATTGTTGGAGCCGGACCAAGGTATTGCCCCAGTATTGAAGACAAGGTAGTTCGTTTTTCTAACAAAGATTCGCACCGTATTCATCTAGAACCTGAAGGGGTCAACACAGACGAATGGTATATTAACGGTCTCTCAACCTGCTTACCCTTTGATGTTCAGCAAAAAGTCATCAAATCCATACCAGGCCTCGAAAATGCGATGATTATCCGACCCGCTTATGCGGTGGAATATGACTATGCACCTCCAACTCAACTGAAGAAAAGCCTTGAATCTTTGCTGGTTAAATCACTATTCTTTGCTGGTCAAATAAATGGTACTTCAGGATACGAAGAAGCTGCTGCACAGGGACTTATGGCAGGTATAAATGCTTCCAGGACAGCCTTATGCTTAAACTCTTTCTCGATTTATCGAGATGAAGGTTATATAGGTGTCCTTATCGATGACCTAACCGCCAAAGGGGTTACCGAACCGTATCGTATGTTTACTAGTCGTGCGGAACATCGTCTTCTTTTTAATCATGGAAGTGCTGAGCATCGCTTTTTAAAAAAGGCTGATATATACAATTTACATTCCTCATTAAGAAGAGAAAATATTAAGAACCAACTACAAACCACTGAAACATGGATCAAAATCTTTGAAACCAATAAATCTGATTCAGGTATAACTTATGCCCATCAAATTAAATCAGTTCCAGAAGTAGAAATTAATTTTCCCGAATCTTTTTACCAATTGCCCCAGTCGGTGCAAAATGAAGTAATTTATCGAATCACATACGATGGATATTTGAAAAGAGAAATTGCTGCGGCAAAACGGATAAAAAATGCCGAAAACCTCGAAATACCATCTTCTTTTTCCTATGACTCACTTCCAGGATTGCGAACGGAGTGTACAGAAAAGCTTAACCAGGTAAGACCAAGTACTCTAGGGCAAGCTTCTCGAATATCAGGTGTTAATCCTGCAGACATTAGCATAGTACACATTTACTTAGAACGTTTTACCAAACTACAAAAGAATAAAGGTGATTGAAAATGAGACAGAGAATAATAATCATGCTGAGTTTGAATTAAAAAGAGCTTCGCGAATTAATGGGGTAGGGGAGTTCATTAATCGAATCATTTCCCCGAAGGTCAAAGAGAAGAATTCAAGGGGGATATGCCTAGAGATTGGTTGCGGCCATGGCCATTGGTTGTCATCGTATGCTGAATCTGATTCTCAAAATATTTTTGTCGGCATTGACCTAATTAGTAAAAGAATAAGGAAAGCTGAGCGCAAAAAAGATTCTTTCAAACTTAAAAACCTCTTTTTTCTCAAGGCAGAAGCAAGTGAGTTTCTTCATGCACTGCCAAGTGATTTACCTGTGATAAAAACTTTTATCATGTACTCTGATCCCTGGCCCAAGAAGAGACATTTTAAAAAGCGACTCATTCAAAACAATTTTCTAAGTCTATTGGCTGAAAAGTCTCATATTAACTCAAACCTATTTTTCAAAACTGACCACCGGGGGTATTTTGATTGGACAACTCATTTAATCAAAGATTCCTCTCATTGGACTTATTCAAAAGAGAAATGGCCTCACGACGCAGGTAGTTTTTTTGGCGAACTCTTCCCATCCTCGTTTTACTGTTCCGCCAAAACATCATAAGCGCAACTAATCTCGATCCGCTTATTTTTTAATTCAGTAGTTTGTATGTTTTTTCTTAGAACTTGTGAATTGACCAAAGATAAAGTTCAGCTTATAAGTTTTGCCATCTCGTGAAACGATTAGCTCTATTAATTCTTCTATGCCCGTTTACAGCTTTAAATGCAGCTGGAGATGGTGTTAAGGTAACCGCTGAAACTGTTTTTAGCATTGGTCAATTTCCCGTTACTAATTCCATGGTTACTAGTTGGATAGTATCACTCCTTTTGGTTTTTTCCATCAAACTTTTAGTTGGTCGCCCACAATTGATACCAGGCAAAGGTCAATTAATTCTTGAGTCCTTAATTGGTGGGATTCGCGGGATCATTGAGCCAATAGTTGGAAAGAAAGTATTTTTTCCGTCTTTTTGGCTTCTCAGCGGACTTTTCTTTTTCATATTAATCCAAAATTGGAGCGGACTTCTTCCAGGTGTGGGCACAATTGGTTATGGTACTTATTCGGATGATCATTTTAGTATTGGTAAACCTCTCATAAGACCTGGGAATGCAGATCTTAATATGACCCTAGCTCTAGCACTGGTTGCCAATATTTTTTGGTTATATTTCATCGTTAAGTATGCTGGAATCAAAGCCATCGCGAAAGATTGGTTTGGTAACAAGGCTGACAAATCGGAAGTTAGTGCTACCATCTTTGGTTTTTTGGGCATCATCTTTCTCGCTGTTGGTTTCATCGAGGTAGTTTCAATTCTGTTCCGACCCGTCTCTTTAACTTTTCGTCTTTTTGGAAATGTATTTGGTGGTGAAAGCCTTTTGCACAGTATGTTCTATTTAGTTCCTCAGTTAAAGTGGATTCTTCCTGTTCCTTTTTATTTCATGGAGGTTCTGATTGGTTTGGTTCAGGCACTAGTTTTTATGCTTCTGATTTCTGTTTACATTGGATTAATATGCAACCATGACGAAGGAGAAAAACACTAATTTCAGTATGGGACTATATTCATTTGTAGACATACCTAACTATAATTAAAACTAAACAATAAATTACTATGATAGAAGTACTCGCACAAGCATCTGAACAAGCATCAGGTATAACTGGAAGCATACAATCGGCCCTTGGTTGCCTTGGTGCCGCAATAGGCGTTGGTATTGTTGGAATGAAAGCCGTCGAAGCGGTCGGACGCAACCCAGACGCAGCCGGTGCAATTTTGGTTCAGTCGATTATAGGCATGGCTCTTGCAGAAGCTGTAGCTTTTTACTCCCTTTTTCTCTAATTAAGAGGGACCTAAGTCCCCAATCGCCTCATGATAGTTTTAGCCAGCCTAACTGACACCGCTCAAGGTATAGTCGAAACCTTCGGTATTGATTGGCCTATGCTAATCGCCCAAGCGATCAACTTCTTGATTGTTGCTTTTGTTATATGGAAGTTTGCATTTAAAAACGTCCTTTCCACGATTAAAGAACGTGAAAAGCAGATAGCTGACTCTTTGAGCAATGCCGATAAGATTAAACTTGAGCTAGAAGAAACTGAAAAACAGCAGCAGGAGACACTTCAAGAGGCTTCCATTGCTGCCAAAAAAACAATTTCTTCCGCACAAGAGCAGGCTAAAGCTTTTATCGAAGCTCAGAAAGAAGATGCCCGCAAACAAGCCGAAGAAATTATTTCGAAAGCAAAATCTGCCATGGAACAAGAAAGAGAGAGAGTTTTAAAAGAAGCTCGCGAAGAAATTGCCTCGCTTGTCGTGCATACGGCGTCCAAAGTTTTATCGAAAGATTTATCAGAAGATGAAAAGCATAAATTTGCTTCCCGTGCTACTGACGAGTTAAATCTTTCCGTTTAAATCTTCTCCTCTATGTCCTCGCAATTCAACTACCTAGTTCAAGAACTTGTCAGAAAGTCCTCAAATGAACATGACTTTGTAGATAAAAATCTAGTCAACGAAGTATTAGTTGGTCTCAAGGAATGCAAACCTGCTAAACACCTTGAGATTTTAAAAGACTATTTGGCTGCGATAACCAAAAAGCTTCGTTTCCAGCTTGTCGAACTTGAGTTCGCTGCCGAACCAAACGATTCAGTTATCACTAAGCTTAAAGATAAAATCAATGCGGCTAATACCCTTCCTGTCGATTTCAAATACACGGTCAACAAAAGTCTTATTGCTGGTTTTCGTATAAGATTAGTTGATGATGTTTTTGAGGACTCCGTAAAATCTAGGTTATCCAAACTCTCTCAATCTTTTACATCATAATACCAAACCTCCTAAAATGAGTTCCATAACTGATCTAATTCGAAAAGAAATAGAAAATCTTTCTACCGATGCCACTCATACCAACATCGGTACAATCATAACTTTAGCTGATGGCGTTGCTAGAGTTGATGGTCTTTCCAAAGTAATGTACAACGAAATGATCGAGTTTCCCAATAATGTTTTGGGCATTGCTCTGAATTTGGAAGAAGACTCGGTAGGTTGCGTTTTACTTGGGGATGTTAGTTCGCTTAAAGAAGGAGATGAGGCACGGACAACGGGCAAGCTACTATCAGTACCAGTTGGTAAGGAATTACTTGGTAGGGTCGTAGATGCAGTAGGGCGCCCCATGGACGGTAAGGGTGCTCTTAATGCTAATGAATCCCTTCCTGTAGAAAGAATTGCTCCAGGTATCATTCCCAGAAAATCTGTCGACCAACCTCTGCAAACAGGAATCATGGCGGTTGACTCGATGGTACCGATTGGTAGAGGTCAGCGTGAGTTAATTATCGGTGATCGCTCCACTGGAAAAACCACCATTGCAATCGATACTATTATAAATCAGGCCAAGATTAATAAACAGGGTGAAGCCTCTGGTGATGCAAACTTTCGTCCTGTCTTTTGTGTGTATGTTGCAATAGGTCAGAAAAATGCGAATGTAGCCCGAACAATTAAAACCTTGGAGGAAAGTGGTGCGATGGAATATGTCACCATTGTTTCTGCACCAGCTGCCGACAACCCAGCGAACCAATACCTTGCCCCATACTCTGGATGTGCAATGGGGGAATGGTATATGGAGAACGGAATGGACGCCTTAATCGTTTATGATGATTTGTCTAAACATGCCGTCGCTTACCGTCAAATTTCTCTCATTCTGAAACGCCCATCAGGTCGTGAAGCGTATCCTGGAGATGTCTTTTATCTGCACTCACGCTTACTTGAGAGATCTGCCAGGTTGAAAGAAGATTGTGGAAATGGGTCTTTAACTGCTCTTCCTATTATTGAAACTCAAATGGGCGATGTTGCTGGATACATTCCCACGAACGTAATATCTATAACCGATGGTCAGATTTTTCTAGAAGGTGACCTTTTTAATAAAGGAATTCGTCCTGCCGTATCGGTTGGTCTTTCGGTATCAAGAGTTGGTTCAGCCGCTCAAATCAAGGCCTACAAGAAAGTTGCCGGCAAAGTAAAACTGGAACTTGCCCAGTTCCGTGAGCTTGCTGCCTTCTCGCAGTTTGAATCCGATTTAGATGCAGCAACAAAAGCAAGCCTAGACAGGGGTGCCCGTATTGTTGAACTTTTTAAACAAACCGCATCCAATCCTATCGCCGTAGAGATTCAAACAGTAATTATGTGGGCCATGCAAAACAACTTCTTTGATTCCATTGATGTTGCCGATGTAAATAGAGCGACCCAAAGCCTTCGTGATTACATGGAAACTCAAGGGAAAGAAGCCTGCGAACTGATTTACTCATCCGGGAAATTAGAAGAGGAAACCGAACAAAAACTTCGTAGTTCGGTTGAAGATTGGAAGCGCAGCTTCTCTTGATTTCCTAAACTTTTACTTTCTCTTTCATCTTATTTAAAACATGGCTAACTCACGTGATATACGATTGCGTATTAAGGGAGTAAAAAGCACCCGCCAAATCACTAAGGCGATGCAAATGGTTGCCACTTCAAAAATGAAGAAGGCACAGGACGCTGCTAAGTGCGGTCGGCCCTATGCGATGCTTCTGGCTGATTTAATTGTATCAGTTGCCGATGAATTTGAGGAGATTACTCATAAATATTTCAACGACCGACCAGTTAGGCACCGAGGGATTTTAGTAATTGGAACCGACAAAGGACTTTGCGGTGCTCTAAATTCTAACCTCTTTAGAATGCTTTCTGATGTAGATTCATCTGCAAAATTTGTTTCTGTCGGGAAGCGTGCCACCCAGTACTTATCCCGAACACACAGAGATTTACTCGCAGACTTTACTCTTCCAGATAAGCCTCGCTATGCGGACATTAAGCCAATAATCGAATTTTTGCTTAGGTCCTATGGTGACGATAAAATTGACACCATTGAGGTTCTGCACACTGGGTTTATTAACACGCTTCGACAGGAACCTGAGCTTGTTCGTTTATTCCCACTTAATGATTTAGATGAGATGAGCCAAAAACTTCACGAGAGATTCGGCGTTAATGATCACCAAGTCCCCAAAGACAACCGAGAAATTCTTATCGAAAACCGTAATGATGTTTTATCTGAACTAGGTACACTCTACTTAAAGCAGGAAATTCATCAAATGGTTATGGAATCTCAAGCTTCTGAACACAGTGCCCGTATGGTTGCGATGAAAACAGCCACCGACAACGCAGGAAATCTGCTCAACGACCTTACCCTCCAATACAACCGCGCGCGCCAAGCCGCTATCACCCAGGAAATCCTTGAGATTTCTGCCTCAACCCTTTCTAACTAAAACCTACCTTCTTATCATGGAACAGGATAATTCGAATACAAGCCAAGGAAAAATCGTACAGGTCATCGGAGCCGTCGTTGACGCCGAGTTCCCAGCCGGCAATATGCCCAAAATTTACGATGCCCTTGAAATCACTTACAAGCTACACGATTCCAGCGATGCCAAGCTCGTTTTAGAAACGCAACAACACCTTGGAGAAAACAGGGTACGAGCTGTTGCCATGTCTTCCACGGAGGGCCTCGTTCGTGGAATGGATATAGTTAACACTGCCAACCCAATCTCCGTACCAGTTGGCGAAAAAGTTCTCGGAAGAATTTTTAATGTAACTGGAGATACTGTGGACAATAAAGGAGATTGTGGCCACTCGGAAACTCGACCTATTCACCGGCAAGCTCCAACTCTGATCGATCAGGATACAGAGGCTAATATTCTTGAAACAGGTATTAAGGTCATCGATTTAATTTGTCCCTTCATCAAGGGAGGTAAGGTTGGTGCGTTCGGAGGTGCTGGTGTAGGTAAGACCGTTGTGATCATGGAATTGATCAATAACATTGCCAAAGCCCACGGTGGGTACTCTGTATTTGCTGGGGTAGGGGAACGTTCCCGGGAAGGTAATGATCTTTATCAGGAAATGTCAGAAGCGGGTGTCATCAACCAAGAAGATATTTCCAAATCCAAGGTTGCCTTGGTTTATGGGCAAATGAACGAGCCTCCCGGAGCCCGCATGAGAGTCGCCCTTTCAGGTTTGACTATGGCCGAATATTTCCGTGACGAAATGGGGCAAGATGTTTTACTTTTCGTAGATAATATTTTCCGTTTCTCCCAAGCCGGATCCGAGGTATCCGCACTTTTGGGCCGATCCCCATCTGCTGTTGGATACCAGCCCACACTCGCTGAAGAAATGGGCATCCTGCAAGAGCGTATAACTTCGACTAAAAAAGGCTCGATCACCTCTTTCCAAGCCGTTTATGTTCCTGCTGATGATTTAACTGATCCTGCTCCAGCAAACACCTTTGCGCACCTTGACTCAACTATCGTGTTGGAGCGTTCGATTGCTGAGCTCGGCATTTACCCAGCGGTTGACCCCTTGGCTTCGGTATCAAATGCACTCTCGCCGGAAATTGTTGGTGAAGAACACTTTGGAGTAGCTCGAGGTGTCCAGGAAGTACTCCAGGCCTACAAAGACCTCCAGGATATTATCGCCATCCTCGGGTTGGATGAGTTATCTCCCGAGCAAAAACAAACGGTTTTCCGAGCCCGCAAAATACAAAAATTCCTTTCTCAACCCTTCCATGTAGCTGAAGTATTTACGGGTGTTTCTGGTGAATATGTACCTGTTAAAGATACCATTCGTGGATTCAAAATGATCTT
>JABBBW010000004.1:0-18474 GCA_018607205.1 Opitutales bacterium
TCGATAAGGACTCCTCGGGAGAATGCAAAGGTACAATTCCTGGAGTCCACTTCCTCCAATTCAACGAGTCTAACAGTTGGGGACTTTTTTCTTTTTTATCGCCCTCCTGGGCGTTCATAAAACCTGTAACCACCAAGAAAAATGTAAAAAGTAAAAATAAGAATTTCATGATTTAATAAATATACCTTAACTTATCCCTTAAACAAATTGTTTGTCACTTGTAAAGCAACTCGATTAATTCTTCACACTAATTTATTTCTAATTGCCTTTCATAAAAGAATTAGAGAAGGAATTATTATGAATTTCCGTATTTTAGTTATAATTATCCTTTTTCTGCCTTCTCTATTTTTGCAATCAGAACCCGAATCCAAAGAACTATTTGGAAAAAAATTCTCCCATTTGGATCATCTATCAACCGGTCAATGGTGGAAGCGCGCAAGACCTCCAGAGGTACCTTCCAAGAAAGGAAAACCTCCCAAACGAATCATTGAATTAAAAGTTCCACGTGACGAGGTAGTCGCCTTTGCTTTGTATACCCAAGACCGTGGAATTCTAAAACTAACGGGACAACTATACCCACTTATGCCGAATGAACCCCGATCCGTTCGACTTGAAATAAAGGAGGGGACAAAATGGAAGGAAATTTCCAAGGTTCAAGTTACCTATCCGGGTTGGAGCGCTCACTTTCGTATAAAAAACTGGAATTCGTCCATGGATACTCCTTATCGGGTAAGGCATGGGAAACGAGCGTCTTTTAATGGAACTATCCGCAAGGATCCGACCGACCAAGAGACCATTGTTGTTGGAAACTTATCTTGTAATTCCAGCCGTACTAAAGGCCCAAGGCCCCAAATTATTGAAAACCTTAAATTAATTGATCCGGATGTTCTATTCTTTGCTGGTGACCAGACTTATCACCATACCGAGCACACCGCCGGATGGCTTGAATTTGGTCTGCAGTTCAGAGAATTAATGAAAGACCGCCCTACTATCACCATTCCGGATGATCATGATGTTGGGCAAGCTAATCTTTGGGGCGAATCGGGCATACAGGCAACATCACCCGAGGGAAATAGCGGAGGTTATTTTTACCCTATTCCTTATGTTAATATGGTACAACGACAACAGACTTGGCATCTACCTGATCCGGTTGACCCAAAAAAGTTAAAAAGGGGACTAGAAGTATACTTTACCAGGTTACGGGTAGGTGGAATTGATTTCGCCATCTTAGAAGACCGGAAGTTTAAAAGCGGACCGTCTGGAAAAATACCTTCCATGGGACCCCGCCCCGATCATATCAACGATCCATCCTATGATCGCAACGCGGTTGACTTGGACAATCTTGTACTGCTCGGCGATCGCCAGTTGAAATTTCTTTCCACATGGAGTCAGGACTGGGAAGGTGCCGAGATGAAAGCGGCGCTTTCTGCAACAGCGTTTTGCGGAGCGGTACATATTCATGGCCATCCGAATAATCGATTGCTTGCCGACTTGGACAGTAACGCTTGGCCCCAAAAAGGGAGAAACAAAGCACTTCAGGAATTACGAAAAGCTTGGGCCCCACATTTATGCGGGGATCAACACCTCGCAGTATTAGTTCAACATGGAGTTGAATCATATCGGGATGGACCCTTTGCTTTTACCAGTCCTGCCATTGTGAACACCATCTACGGACGATGGTGGAGACCAGAGAACGAAAAGCCCGGTTTGCGTCCCATTTCCAACTCCCCACTTCCCTGGACTGGTGACTTTAAGGATGGCCTTGGCAATCTGATAACTATGCACGCTTATGCCAATCCCGAAAACCGTCAAAACGAGTTAAAAAGAGCCGATGGTTTTGGAGTGGCCCGTTTCAATAAAAGAAATAGAGCTATCACTTTCGAATGTTGGCCCCGTTTTGCCAAGGTAACTGACGGGGACAACGCACAATTTGCAGGCTGGCCAGTTACGGTAAAAATGGCTGATAATGATGGAAGGAAAATCATGGGTTGGTTACCAAAGCTCGTATTTTCCAAGAAAAACCAAGTGGTTCAAATCAAGAACTTAAAAACTGAGGAAATCCTCTACACTGTTCGAATAAATGGAAACACTTTTCATCCCAAAGTGTACTCCATGGATCCACACGAAGTACGACTTGGTGAAAACGGCCCTGAAACCCAGTTCTTAACTAATTGTAATCCTGTTAAAGACCCAGCCAAAGCAAAAGTGCTTTCTGTTAATCTCTAATTAATTCCCGTGCTTAAGAGACTTGGATACCCCACGATTCCTTCGGGTGGACTCAAGGTAGGCAATAAGGTCACGCAGGTCAGCAGTAGATAAGACTTGCCCCATAGGTGGCATAGCAGAGATGGGAGGTGAAAGTTGGGAAACTTCTTTGCGGGCGAAAGTTAAATCCTTCCCATCCATAGTGATTAGTTTGACCTCTTTCTTATTTTCATTCGCCAGTCTCCCAGAATAAGCCTCTCCATTTTTAAGAATAACGGTGGAAAGGCCATAACCGGGTGTAATCTCTGCACTTGGGTTTACAATCGACTCCAACAATTTTCCACGACCAAGGCGTTTTCCGACAAGGCTTAAATCCGGGCCCTGCTCTCCTCCTGTTCCATTTATTTTATGACATTGCATGCAGGCACCTTGCCCTTGAAAGATTGCCTCACCAAGGCTTGGATCTCCACCGCTTAAAGCAAGGTTATACATATTATTTTGGTTGGAGGAAAAACTGTTCACTATCGATCGAACCTTAAGATCATTGGACTGTTTGATGGCCTCGTAAAGGTCGAGCCAGACACTTCGATCAATACCATTCTTTCCTGATCGGGTTTTCCAAAATTCCACCAGACGCTCGGGGTATCTTTCTCCAATGCTAATAATTGCCTGTTTTGCTAATTCAGGTACACCTTGTAGACGCACTGCTTTTTCAGCCTCTGTAATGGATTCTTCAAGGTTGCGTGAGTAGGCTTCTCCCAATGCAAGAGCACGTAACCTAGTATCCGAATCTTTTAACAGTTGTAAAAGCAAGCTATTGCTAATTCCATTTTCAGCTTCAAGAAGACGACTAAAAAAGGCGACGCGTAGCTTACTGGTAAGCCCTTCGTTAAGAACCTGATTCTGTAAGTCATTAAGATTTAATTCGATTCCCAAAACAGCAGAAACTTCTGTTGCCAGAGTGAGGAAATCTGTTCTCTTTTCCTTTTCAAGGTAGCTCTGATAGCGGGAGGCATGCTTGCCAGACAATGCACGAGACTTCTCGCGTGGATGGGAAGAAGGACGAAATGAACCAAGAATTGGGTCCATACTTGGGTATTCATCCCATTGCTCTAAAGCACGAAAAGCCAAGTTCTGGACTTTACTATCAAGAGAAGAATCCATGGCCATATCCAATACCCTTGCAAAACCATCGGCAGTGCCCCACCGGGCAGCAGCCACCAAAAGACGGGATTGAATAAAAACAGGCAAGCCCTTGTAGCTTACCTGAAGCAGGCGTGCACCCACCGATTCGTCCACCACGGATGTATCATACAGAGCACGAATTGACTCTATTCTGACAAGCCTACTTGAATCATTAAGGAACTCAGCTACACCCGGATGCTCCTTTTTACGAAGAATAATTACTCCCAGCAGGCGCACCTCAGAAGATGAATGCTCGGACCAGGATAACGCCTGTTCCACTGTGACAATTCGATCAAAGGCGGAAAGGATCGCATGTCGTAATGTAATATCAAATGAAGCACCTTTATTTCGCTCGGTAATTTGGATGAGTGCCTGAATCACCTCCTTATCCCCAACTGGAGATAATCGACCTAAGGCGATCGCACACAAAGATACTACCCTCGGCGAGGGATCTTTGAGGCCAGCAATCAAAGAGGCACGTGCTTCGTTTATCTTAATATCTCCACAGGTTCGAGCCGCATTAGCACGAAGCTCAGTTATTGGATGAACCAGGCTTTCGACTAAATATTCCTTGGCATTCTCATTGCCTGAGCGGGCGAGTTGGCCCAACCCCCAGACAGCATGCAATGGAGCAAGCTCTCCAACCTTGGCGTTTGATAAAATATCGGCGAATAATGAGACTGCTCCATCAGCACCCTTCTGTACGACTGCAAACTGGGCTTCCTGCCGCACCCTTTGATCAGAATGCCTTAGTAGACTACTCAGCTCACTCAAAGTTCGATGAGAAAACCCTTCTTTAACGAGCCGAGCAACTTTTCTTCCTGCCTCTAAAAAAACGGAATCCAACGGTTCTGCAACCTGGACACTTCCCTTATCATCTGGCCCCCAACCCGCTCCATATTCAACAAAGAAAATACGCCCATCATAACCAAGCTCTACATCTGATGCATTCAGGGAGGAGAGGAATGGAGTAACCTCGCCCACCGCAAAGCCTGAACCCCTCGCCTCTATGGGAATCGTTAGCACATTGGACCTCGTGGGCGAACCGCGATAATTACACATTAAAAACTTTCCCCGTAATTCAGGGGGAACAGCAGGACCAGTCATAAGAACCACACCCGATGGCCCATTACCCACATGGCCAATCGGCGGGTAAATCCATTGGGGAGCCGACTCACTGTACAAATCAAAAGATCCCTCTCCCACCCAAGTCGCCTGCCAAAGGCGAAAATTTCCCCAGTCCAATTTATTGGCATGTTGGTGGTGTGACTGGTAATCCGCAGTCCATCCCGAATCGGTGTTATCCATTACATAGACCACCCGTGCACGGTCGCCAAAGTCTCCGGTGTTATCAAAAGTAAAGAGGTTTCCTAAATCATCGAAAGCAATCTCCTGTGGGTTACGCAACCCATGAGCATAGACCTCAAAATTCGAACCGTCATCATCACACCGAAAGACAGCCCCTCGTTGGGAAGCGGATTTTCGAATGCCTGCATCGTCAACCACGCTGTAGCCGCGATCTCCAACCGAGAAATACAGACGACTATCAGGCCCGCGAATCACCCCATGTAAATCATGTCCTTTAAAACAAGCCCGTACCCCAAATCCCTCAACCAAGCGGTCATGTTGCTCTGCATGACCGTCCTCATCCCCATCGGTCAATTTCCGCAAAGCTGGAATACAGGTGTAGTAAACCGCATCTCTTTCAGCCAAGAGTGAGAAGCCTATCCCATCAAGGGTTTCTTTACATCGGTCATCAAAAACTGTACCCGAGTCGGGCACCCCGTTTCCATCCTCATCCACAAAACGCAAAACCCGGTCGGGTGTACCCGTGTACCATGACATTTCAACCTTGTCTTGATTACGTCGGTAGCTAGCCAAACGGTCCTCGACCGTTTTCAAATGATAATCTTCCAGAGTAACCCAATCGGCACCCCTCGTATCAGGTACCCCTTTTGCCATTCTTCTCGCCTCGTTAATAAAGGCACGCCCTAGGGGATCAAAATCAATCGAAGCAGGCCCATTCATTTTAGGATGAGCCAACCAGGTATTTCCCTTATATGCTGGATGCAACTCGCCCCCTTTAAAAGGCCCCAATTTATTAGATAAATCTGAAAACTCAGGGCGCAAATCTCCCACAAGGTTCGTGGTAAAAATAATGAAAATAATAAATAGGGCCTTAAATAAACAAAATTGCATATTTTTATCCTATTTATTGAGTTTATCTCAGCAAGTTAAAGACGACTTAATCTAAAAAAGCGTAAATTTTCTGGCCAATTCAGATGGTTGACGAGGTCTGTTTAGTCCCTCATTTTGAAACGATTATATGATAAGCAATGAATCCAACCCCTACCTCGGGTATGCCCGCTCCTTCCAAGCACTTATGGATGAAGGCAGGAACCTTCCTTATGGCGGCTTCCAGCCTTCAGTGGATTCCAAGATTGAGTGTAAGGGCCCTGTGGTTCTAGTTCTTTCCCCGCATCCTGATGATGAGTGTATTATTGGTGGACTTCCTCTTCGACTCAAGAGGGAGGGCGGTATGCAAGTGTTCAATGTCGCAATTACTCAAGGAAGCAATCCGGTAAGAAAACAAGAAAGACTGGCTGAATTGCAGGGTGCCTGTAATTGGATTGGTTTTGAGCTCATACAAACTGGGGAAAATGGATTGGATCGAATACGACCGGAAACTGCCAACGAGGCTCCCAACCACTGGTCTAATTCGGTTGATATTCTCACAGAAATTTTCCTCAAGCATCAACCCGTGGCTATCTTCGTTCCTCACGCCAGAGATTGGAACCAGACCCATCTCGGTACTCACCTTCTGGCAATCGATGCTTTAAAAAAAGCCAAAGGGTTGTCTCCTCTTATTATTGAAACGGAATACTGGGGACAAATGCCTCATCCTAACCTGATGGTTGAAAATACAGTGGAAGAAGTTGCCGATTTACTTGGTGCCCTGTCACATCATCGTGGAGAACTCGAGCGCAACCCTTTTCACCTTCGACTGCCCGCGTGGATGCAGGACAATGTCCGACGGGGTGCTGAAGTGGTGGGAGGACAAGGAGGAGAAGCTCCAGACTTTGGCTTTGCCACCCTCTATCGCGTGAATCGGTGGGAAGATGAAAAGCTTACACCCGCCTGGTCGAGCGGAAAGATGCTTGGCTCCAGCGAATGCTCAAAACAATCCCTGCTCAAGGCTTAAGCTCTTATTTCTCAATAGAAGAGGGTCAGAACTGGGCCTCGAGCGAAACACCAAAATGAAAAAAATCCTTGAGGGAAACATCGCCCTCAAAAGAAAGGTCACGATTAATGGCCCAGGATTGGGCCCCGTGAAAAACCAAACCAAGACGATCACTCAATGCTCTTCGTCCATTTGCATTAAGCGAGATATGATTCCATCCATCATGTCCGTCGCTAACAAAATCTTGGTTCCAACCGAGTGCTGTCCCGAAACTCGATTCCCATAAATCAGAAATCTCAACGGATTTAGAGGTGGTCCATTCAAAGAAGCTTCCCTTTGCATCAACGGAATAAACCAAGTCAAGTCCGCTGGCCAAACCAAAAGGTAAAGCATCATATGAAAAACCTGCACCCCATTCTGAATCAGAAATTTCCTCAACCGGAAAGAGCAAATGGGTGTATGAAATATAGTACTCAATATTTTCAGTTCTTTGAATTACTCCCACTCCAAGGTGAAGCTCGCGAAAATCATTACTGGAGGAACGACCATACCATAGACCTCCAAAAAAGTGGTCGTAAGATGCCTCCACACTACTCGACCAAAGGGACCCACCGTCTAGGGAGTCCCGACCTTCAAGTGCATAGCGACTCTCCCAACCACCATGAGCATGAATATCAATAGCATCATGAAGGTGAAGCATTTGGAAAGGCTTGGACGCCTCGCCTTCATGAGCAAAAACCCATGTTAATAAAATCGAGTATAGAGTAACTGGGAAAAATACCTTCATAAGATACATGGAAAAACTCATCTTAATTTACTGGATGAATAAGGGCCTTATCAAAATACTTTTGCACTAAAAAAATAGGGCAAAAAAAGACCGATGGAATGAACCATCGGTCTTTTATGGTGAAAATAGAAAAGGTTTTATTTTAGATCAAAACGATCTAAGTTCATTACCTTTGTCCATGCGGCAATAAAGTCGTGCACAAATTTCTCTTTAGAGTCTGAACATGCATAAACCTCGGCATAAGCACGTAAACGGGAGTTCGATCCAAAAATCAAATCTGCCCGAGTTGCCGTCCACTTGACATCGCCAGAGTTACGATCAATCCCTTCAAACTCTTCAGCCTCCTCATTTACTGGTGACCACTTGGTGGCCATATCGAGTAAGTTAAGGAAGAAGTCATTAGTTAATGCACCCGGGCTTTGGGTAAACACACCATGCTTAGATTGACTATGATTGGCCCCAAGTACACGCAGGCCACCAATAAGGGCAGTCAACTCGGAACCAGTCAGGGTGAGTAATTGAGCACGATCGATAAGCAAAGCTTCCGTAGAAACACTATATCTTTTCTTGGCGAAATTACGGAATCCATCAACCATCGGCTCCATTACCTCGAACGAATCGATATCGGTTTGCTCCTGCGAAGCATCCATTCGACCGGGAGTGAAAGGAACGGTGATTTCAACACCCCCCTGTTTCGCGGCAGCTTCCACAGCAGCACCTCCACCTAGTACAATTAAGTCAGCCAAAGATACTTGCTTACCAGCGGAACTGAATTCACTTTGGATCGCTTCCAATCGCTCCAAAACCTTCGCTAACTGAGTTGGTTCGTTGACCTCCCAGTCCTTTTGGGGAGCTAGGCGGACACGAGATCCATTAGCTCCACCTCTCATATCGGAACCCCGGTAAGTAGATGCAGATGCCCAGGCCACGGAGACCAGCTCCGCGGTAGTCAGACCGGACTCAAGAATCTTTGCCTTAAGTGCAGAGATATCCGCAGGGTCAATTAAATTGTGATCACAGGCAGGTATGGGATCCTGCCAAATTAATTCTTCAGCAGGAACATCTGGCCCAAGATAACGGGACTTTGGCCCCATATCTCGGTGCGTAAGCTTGAACCAGGCACGGGCAAATGCATCGGCATATTTATCTGGATTCTCTAAGAAGCTACGGGAGATTTTTTCATATGCCGGATCCATGCGCATCGATAAGTCAGTGGTTAGCATCGTCGGTTTGCGCATTTTTCCGGGATCAAAGGCATCGGGTATAGTTTCTGGAGCATCCTTGGCCACCCATTGTTTAGCCCCTGCAGGGCTGGTGGTTAGTTCCCACTCATAATTAAAAAGATTTTCCAAATAATTGATTCCCCACTTGGTGGGAGTATTTGTCCAGGTAACTTCCGGTCCCGCAGTAATCGCATCCGAACCACTGCCCGATCCATAACTGCTGGTCCATCCAAATCCCTGCTCCTCAATATTGGCGGCTTCGGGCTCAGGTCCGACATGAGATGCATCTCCTGCTCCGTGCGTCTTACCAAAAGTGTGACCGCCTGCAATGAGGGCCACAGTTTCTTCATCATTCATCGCCATCCGGCCAAAAGTTTCTCGGATATCGTGAGCAGCAGCGAGTGGGTCCGGGTTACCGTTGGGTCCTTCTGGGTTAACATAAATCAAGCCCATCTGTACGGCGGCAAGTGGATTCTCCAGGTCGCGCTCCCCCGTGTAACGCTTGTCGTCCAACCATGTACCCTCAGCACCCCAATAAATATCGTCCTCAGTTTCCCAAATGTCAGGTCGCCCCCCACCGAAACCAAAAGTCTTGAAGCCCATAGACTCAAGAGCCACATTACCAGTGAGAATAAAAAGATCGGCCCAGGAAATTTTCCTCCCGTACTTTTGCTTGATTGGCCAAAGGAGCCGGCGAGCTTTGTCAAGGTTCCCGTTATCAGGCCAACTATTAAGGGGTGCAAATCGTTGTGCGCCCGTACCTCCCCCTCCGCGACCATCTGCGGTACGATAGGTACCAGCGGCATGCCAAGCCATACGAACAAAGAAGGGACCATAGTGACCAAAATCAGCCGGCCACCAGTCCTGAGAGTCGGTCATCAAAGCGACCAGGTCTTTTTTAAGACCTTCATAGTCAATGCTCTTAAATTCTTCCGCATAATCAAAATTATCTCCCATAGGATTGGATGGGGCATCGTGCTGATGTAAAATGTCGACCTTCAATTGATTGGGCCACCAATCTTGATTGGAAGTACCTCCGCCGGCAGCGTTCTCAACCGGACATTTGTCTATGGTTGTTACAGGTGCTTGTTTACCGTGGCCAAAAGGGCATCCGCCCCCTGATTGCGATGAATTTTCTGTGCTCATAAATAGGTAGGTTTAAGTTACAAATTAAGACACTAAATCTACACAAGAACAATGTTTTGGCAAGCCCCTGAGAAAGGCAAGTTATCCACAGGGCGAAGAAATTAGGCCCTGGTCCTTGAATTAATTTAAAACTATTTCAAAGCAGATAATACCTGCCCCAAAGAATCCTTGGCATCGCCAAATAACATCCGGCAATTGTCCTTGTAATAAAGTGGGTTTTCAACCCCTGAATATCCGGTAGCCATACTTCTCTTAAGGGCTATAACCGTCTTTGCCTTCCAAGCTTCAATCACGGGCATTCCTGCAATCGGGCTATTCTCCTCTTCCAGTGCCGAAGGATTGACGATATCGTTAGCTCCTACGACCATCAGAATATCGACTTCAGGCAATTCGTCATTCACCTCGTCCATTTCAAATACAATATCATAAGGGACATTTGCTTCTGCCAATAATACATTCATGTGTCCCGGCAGTCGGCCAGCAACGGGATGAATCGCAAAGCGAACATTTACATCCTTATCGCGCAAAGTCTCAGTTATCTCTTTGACCACATGCTGTGCCTGGGCAACAGCCATTCCGTACCCCGGGACTATCATTACTTCAGTTGAATCTTTCAACTCTTCGGCAACTTCCAACGCACTTGTCTCGGTAATCGAACCTTCGATCTCACTGCTTGCCCCTCCTCGGCCGGAACCAGTCCCAAAGCCTCCAAAGATTACATTGGCCAAGCTACGATTCATCGCATTACACATGATATAACTGAGAATTGCTCCGCTGCTTCCCACCAACGCACCAGTAATAATAAGTAAGTCATTCTTGAGCATGAACCCAGCTGCAGCGGCGGCCCACCCGGAATAACTGTTGAGCATGGAAACCACCACGGGCATATCTGCACCTCCGATCGCCACGATCAAATGCACACCAAGCACGAGAGAGATGGCGATGATAATGAGCAGTGTGATAAGTGCGGCATCGTGCCCCTGACCAAGGAACTGTGCACCCAAATAGATGGATGCCCCAACCATGCCAAGGTTCAAAAAGTGTCGAAAAGGAAGCAGGATTGGTTTGCCACTCAGCGAACCTCGTAATTTACCGAATGCTACCACTGAACCCGTAAAGGTCACACCACCAATAAACACACCAAGCAGAATTTCGATCTCATGAATGAGTTTGTCCGTACCTGCGAGTGAAGTGTGAGTAGTATCAAGAAAACTTGCAACCCCGACCAAAACCGCGGCCAAACCTACAAAACTGTGCAGAATCGCGACCAATTCTGGCATCGATGTCATCTCTACTCGTTTTGCCATAACCGCCCCAATGATCGCACCTCCAAGCATAAGAGGAATCAGCAGCTCGAAGTTGGAAACCTTACCACTCATGAAAGTGGCAAATATGGCCAATGCCATCCCGATGATTCCATACAAGTTCCCGCGACGGGCATTCTCTTGTTTAGAAAGTCCTCCCAGGCTTAAGATGAAAAAGATCCCCGATACGAGGTAGGATGTTGTAACTAGTCCTTCGTTCATTACTTGCGAAACATTTTCAGCATGCGCTGGGTTACGAGAAATCCACCCGCCACGTTAATGGTGGCGACAAATATGGCCACCCCGGCGAGCCAGGGATTGGCTCCTGCCATAAAGAGCATTCCTCCAATGAGAATAATTCCACTGATTGCATTGGTTACACTCATTAATGGAGTATGCAAAGAAGGTGTTACATTCCAGACCACCATGTAGCCGACAAAACAAGCGAGAACAAATACGGTAATTTGATCAAGAAACTCACTCGAGCCCTTCCATCCAAGTGCAAGTAAACCAACAGCAAGCAGACCGAGAAGAAAACCTCCAGAAAGCAAAGGATTGCTTTTTTTCTCAACTTTTTCTCCTTCTAATTTGAGCTCAGGCATTTTCTTAGGTGCGACCGATGTTTCGACCGCAGGAGGGGGCCAACTTAATTCCCCCTTGTCCAAAACCAAGGCACCGCGCACCACTTCGTCCTCCTGATTAATTTTAAATTCTTCGGCATTGCCGAGTAACTGTACTAGTTTGACTAAATTATTGCCGTACAATCGACTCGATTGAGTCGGTAATCGAGAAGGGAAATCAGTGTATCCAATAATTGTGACCCCGTGGGCAACAGTAACTTCACCACTCACAGTTAATTCACAATTCCCACCACCTTCTGCGGCAAGATCAACAACCACAGATCCGGGCTTCATACTCTTTACCATCTCTTCGGTTATTAATACCGGAGATTTTTTCCCCGGGATCATCGCAGTAGTAATGATAACATCCACCTCTGCCGCCTGCTCGGCAAATAGCTTCATCTCTGCCTCGATAAATTCTTTACTCATCACCTTGGCATAACCTCCGGACCCAGACCCATCCTCCTCAAAATTCAATTCCAGAAATGAGGCACCCAGGCTTTTCACCTCTTCTTTAACCGCAGGCCGGGTATCAAATGCGCGAACAATCGCTCCCATATTACGGGCAGCTCCGATCGCAGCCAGCCCGGCAACCCCTGCTCCAATGATCAAGACTTTAGCAGGCGGAACTTTACCGGCTGCAGTAATCTGCCCGGTAAAAAAACGCCCAAATACATGTGAGGCCTCAACCACCGCACGATAACCAGCAACATTGGCCATGGAGCTCAAGGCATCCATCGATTGAGCCCGTGAAATACGGGGCACGCAATCCATAGCCAATAAATTGATCTTCCTTTCTCCCAGCTTCTTTAACAGTTCTTCGTTTCTTGCAGGATAAACAAAGCTAATTAGGGTGGATCCCTCTTTTATCATCCCCACCTCTTCAAGGCTTGGAGGAGTCACCTTAAGAACAAGATCACCCTGCGACCATACCGTAGTTGCATCATCTACAATAAGTGCTCCAGCCTCCTCGTACGCGGAGTTGGAAAGATTGGCATTCTCTCCAGCTCCTTGTTCAATTACTACCTCGTATCCGAGCTTGGCGAATGCCGAAATATTGTCCGGAGCGATCGCAACTCTCTTTTCTGAGGCTTGAGTTTCCTTAGGTATGGAAATGATCATAATAATAATAAGTTAAATGATTTTTCCCCCATTCATAACCTTATGGCAAAGATAAAGTTGTCTCTGCACTTTTATTCAAAAAAATATATTCAGATTTTTAAGAATCAGCCTCAATATTGCTTACAATAGAACTGCCCTTTTTACGACTCGTCATATGCCAGATTAGTGTTATTGTGATTCTTTGAAATAAATAATCACGCCTTGGAACAGAGGCTCACAAATGGATAGTATGGATTCATAAGAAAAGTGAGCAAAGGTTCTAATGTGGTATGAACCTGAGCAACCCCTAGAACCAATTACATCTTATGAGCGATCAAGAACTCCCTAAAGAGGAAAAAGAACAGAAAGAAACCGATAGCCCTAAATTCGAAGATTTCGATCTTTTACCTGAAGTCCAACAAGCAGTAGCCCGTGCTGGCTATGAGACTCCATCCCCTATTCAACGCCGGTCTATACCGCCAATCCTCGAGGGGCACGACCTTTTGGGTGTAGCCCAAACTGGAACCGGTAAAACTGCCGCCTTTGCCCTGCCTTTGCTCTCCCGACTCGACCCCAACCTAAGAGCGGTACAAATGCTCTGCCTCGCACCTACTCGAGAACTTGCGATACAAGTTGCTGATGCCATAGACGGCTTTGCGGAAAATATTCCCAACTTACGGATTGTACCCGTATATGGAGGCACTGGATACAGCGAGCAAATCCGAGAACTTAAAAGAGGGGCACAAATTGTTGTGGGCACTCCCGGACGCGTCATGGATCATGTGAAGAAAAAATACATGAAACTCGAGCAGTTAAAAGCAATGGTGCTCGATGAAGCAGATGAAATGCTAAGTATGGGATTCATCGAAGATATCGAATGGATTCTTGAACAAACTCCAAGCGACCGACAAACCGCACTTTTTTCAGCCACAATGCCAAAACAGATTCGGAAATTGGCGGACAGGCACCTCAACGAACCAGTGGAAATCACCATTGCAGTCAAAAGAGAAAATGCCCCTAACATCCGACAACGTTTCCTCAAGGTACGACAGCACGAAAAGATCGAAATGCTATCCCGCATTCTCGAAATAGAGACTTTTGGAGCTATGCTTATTTTTGCCCGCACCAAAAATGCAACCACCGATATTGCTGAAACACTGGTGGCAAAAGGATACCCTGCGGAAGCACTTAATGGGGACATGCCGCAAAACCTTAGAGAGAAAACTGTCGACCGACTGCGTAAGGGTCACATCAAAGTCCTTGTGGCTACCGATGTTGCCGCCCGTGGGCTCGACGTTGATGTCATCACCCATGTGGTTAATTACGACGCACCTTTTGACCTTGAGTCCTACACTCACAGGATAGGACGCACTGGACGCGCAGGTAGGGAAGGCGATGCCATTCTTTTTGTCACTAATAAGGAGATGCGAATGCTCAATGCAATCGAAAGAACTTTAAAATCCAAATGCGATGAATACACATTTCCTACTTTGGAGGAAATGAACGAGCGAAAACAGAAAGAATTTTTTACCCGTATGGAAGATGCTCTTACTGCCAAAGATCTGTCTGATTACCGACAAGCCATCCAACAATTTCTCGAAGAAAGTGGAAAAGACTCAGTCGATGTAGCCGCAGCCCTCGCTTATCTCGATGCCGGTAAGAAACCTTTGCTTTATGATGAAATGCCCACGCCTAAAAGATCCAAGCGTGAAAAAAGAGAGCGAAATGGAAACAGGGATGAACAATATGTTAGTAACGACGACTTACAAAGCTACCGGGTGGAAGTCGGTGAATACCATGGAGCAGAGAAGCGCGATCTAGTTGGAGCGATTGCCAATGAGATTGGGCTAGATACCAAATTTATAGGTAAAATTCGTATGTTTAAGGATTATTCCTTTATCGATCTCCCCAAGGACATGCCCCATGATGTCGTGGAAAAGCTCAAAGAAGTTTGGGTTCAAGGACACCAGCTTAATCTCTCGATCGATCGTGGCCGACCTCGCCCAGAAGGCAAAGGGAGGAAATTTGGCGGCACCGGCGGGGGTAAAGGAGGAGGTTTCCGCAAGGGTGGAGGTGGCGGCTACAAAGGTGGCGGTGGTGGCGGAAATTTCCGCAAAAAATCATCGGGGAGATACGAAAAGTAATTACCCTTAACCGTATTATCCCCACCTTGCTAGGTAGCCTTCCTAACAGTGGAAGGAAATGTTAAACGGAAATATTATTTAGAGGTAGCCCAGCGAACACCGTTACTAATCAAATCTAGAAATTCTTTGGTCGATACCGTCTCGTTGTGGTGACCAATAGTTGTTCCGAAGACCCTTCCTTTCCCATACTCGTTCACCCACACGCAGGGCTGTGGTTCAGCGGGCTTGTGCTTGGCTCCATTGTCTCCATAAGCAAGTACCTTTGTGCCTTCGCCCACATCTAAGACATAGTAAAGTTCGCCCTTTGGGGTCCTCCATTTGTCTGGCATGTCCTTGATCGCCGGATGATCGGAAAACTCTAAAACCTTAGTGACATCGAATGGCACATGCGGACCATGACCGTGAGAATGTACACCAAGCAATTTATTCCAACTCTTCTCAATCGGTTTTTGGCCTTTAACAAAAATATGGTAGGAGTGCATGGCACAGTGCATGGCGATGGCGGGTACTCCCTCTTCGTGCACCTTGACTATCGAATCTATGAAAGCCTTGTCATCCTCCCGAGCGAAGCAGTGGTTGTAAAAAACAAAATCATAGCCATTTGCCCAACCCTCCTTACTTAACTTGGATTTGCTCTCGCGTGGATCCATGTCAAACATCACCGTCCATTTTACCGGCAAGCGTTGGCTAACCCCTTCCATGATAACATTTTGTTGGAAACCATAGTCATGATGCCCTCCCCCAGTTACAAGAAGCCCCTTGAGAGGCTTACCTGAATGATCGTCCGCCCAAAGACCGACAAGAGATGAGAGGAGAAGAATGGTAAGGAATGATGGTACTTTCATAAAATTCAAATAGCTAGAGGATTTGTTACTGCTTGGTTACCCAGCGTACCGCATTACCCAACAGATCAAGGTACTCCTTGGTGGAAACCGTCGAGTTATGATGACCTATTGTAGTGGAAAAAATTCTTCCCTTCCCGTGCTGATTCACCCAAATGCACGCTTGTGGCTCTAAGGGTTTTTTGTTTTTTCCATTGTCTCCATAAGCAAGAACTGTTGTTCCGGGATAAATTTCTTGAACATTGTAAAGCTCTCCTTCTGGAGTACGCCAACCATCAGGCAAATCTTTAATAACTGGGTGCCCCTCATTTTTCTTCACAATGTTTACAGTGATAGGCTCTTTAGGTCCATGACCCTTGGAACTGGCACCCAACATTTTTGGCCATGCCTTGACCTCACCTTCCTTCGCAGGCACATTCCAATGATAAGAGTGCATGGCACAATGTAACGCGAGTGCAGGCTTTCCTGCTTCATGCACAGCGGTTACTGACTCAATAAACTCTACATCTTTCTCAGAGGCGTAGCAATGATCGTAGACAATATAATCAAACGAATCCGCCCAACCCGTTTGGTTGAGAAAAGCTTTGGACTTCTTCCCGTCCATTTCATGAAATACTTCCCACTTGGTCGGCACTCTGGCATTGATTCCCTCAATAATAATATTCTTCTGCTGCCCATAATCATGGCAACACCCACCAGTAAAAAATAGAGCCTTTAATGCCTTTTTTGTAGAACCAGTTGTTTTCTTTTCTTCCATGTCTACAGCCCAGATATTTCGATATCGCACGGGATTGCCATGGTCCTGCAGGCTCAAAGGCCCCTTATCACCATGCACTTTATAAGGGCGGACCGCGTGAGGACCAGCCCATCCCGTTCCACCGGTCAGTTCGACATCATCATGGATTAAGTGCCCGTTATGGATCACGCGGAACTTAGCCCGTCGAGTAACCTTGCCCTGCTCATCAAAAAGTGGACGGGTAAAAGTAATATCGTAAGTCTGCCACTGGCCAGGAGCCCGGGAGGCATTGACCATAGGCTTGGCCCGGCCGTAAAGTGCACCACACTGACCATCGGGGTAAGTGGAATTGGCATTTCCCCCAAAAGAATTAAGGACTTGAATCTCATACTTCCCCATGAGAAATACCCCACTATTTCCACTCGCCTGCCCGCTGCCCTTAGCAGAAGTAGGGGTAGCGAACTCAAGATATACCCGGCAGGATCCAAACTCTTTCTTGGAACGAATATACCCTGCACGCGGAGCCGCCACTAATGCACCATCTTCAAACTTCCATTTTGTATCTTCGCCCTTCATTGAAGTCCAGTTGGACATAGACTTTTGGGAACCATCAAAGAGAATCTCTGCTCCTTGAGGAGCTTTTGCAAAATCAGCATCATATGCCTTGGGTTTTACTATAGGAGGAAAAGGTTCATTTGTAGGGTCGGTCTCATGAACCATTATGCCATTGATAAACATGTAGGTAACCTTTTTTCCATCAATCTCACGCACCTCGGTTGTTACCTCAGAAGCTTGAACAAAACCACAAACGCAAAGGATCAAACTCGTTGAAAAACAAATAATTTTAGGTAAATTAAACATATACTAGAATGTGCCAAAAAGAAAGGGGGCACGGCAACAATTAAGAAAACCAAAGGTGAAAATACATTTCTGGCAACGAATCAAATATCAGGCGATTCGATAAAGCGAAAAAGTTTAAACTTTCCAGATTCAAGAACTGGTTCAAGTTTAGATAAATATTCGGAATACTTTGGTAGCATGATGTCATCCGTCCAAAAATACCTTGCATTGTAATCCGTCTTAATTCTCTCAATTAAATTCCAGTCCATAGCCTCTCCACTAACCCAAGCCCTTGAATGAATGTACGGGAACTCATGCCAATAAATTCCCTCCACCCCACCATCAAGTGAACGAGCAGCGCCAATCACCAAGCCCTTTGGCAGACCATGCATATCAAGGGCGAGTGCTTTCATCTCTGCATAATCATTCTTGTGCTTAAGATCAAATGAGTAGTACCTGGAAGGAGAGCCATTAATCTGAACTGAGATACTCCAAGAAAACATGAACCAAATGAAGATGACTGCAAGGCATCCAACGCCGAGCTTTTTTAAAAAAACCTCACGAACAATTAGCTTACTATAACCAAGAATGGACAGAACCATTGCAAGAGGAAGAACAGGAGCTAAAAATCTACTTTTGAACCCGGGCCATAGTAAGATGGTCACTAAATAAGAAGCTAAAAAAAATAAAAGAAGTAGAAGCTTTCGATCATTTTTCCAAAACAAACCAAGAATGGGAAGACTACCCAGAAAAAGACCCGATGGTCCCCACTCCCACAACAGGTAAATAACAAATTTCTTCCAAACCTTCAGGCAATTTAAAGTATAAGTTATTAAATCACCTAAATGCCAAGTTTCTTCAACCTGCCAAAATATCCCACTTGAGCCCGAATCCATAGATAACTTGCCAAGTACCCCAGCAATAAAGAAGGAATTAAGGTTATGAAAGGGCGAATTAAAATGTTCCAGACGGAACCAGATCAAAGGAACGAGAGAAGCGATAAATCCTGCACCTGAAAGAAGGATATAAATTACTTTATTCTTAGGAGTCTTCCCTGAAATTAAAGCACAAGCAAAAGTGGCAAGGATTGCTAAAATAAACGCACCGTGGGTTAAAAAAGCCAGAGCACAAAAGAACCCCGAACACAAAAAATCTTTTGC
>JABBBW010000004.1:18484-19899 GCA_018607205.1 Opitutales bacterium
GATTAGCACCCAACAGCCAGCAATTAAAAAGAATGACCCTAAGGAATATTGACTTCCGTTTCCTGCAAAATCAATCAACATCGGCGAAAATGCAATTACAGGTAGTGCGTAAAGGGTGCAGGCAGATCCAAAAACTTTACTTAATTTAAAAGATATCCAAAGTACTAAACACTGGGCAAACATACTCATCATTTGGAGAATGCCATAAGTATCTTTTGTACCGAAAAGTTTTGCCAAGCATCCAGCAATATAAGACCACAGTGGGGGGTGCTGAGATTGAGGAGTTCTTAAGTCACCCCACACAGTCTTAGCTGAATAATCGTACTTCATCGGGTAATTCAATTTCCCGCTTTCTGAATATTCCCTTGCGGTTAATGCAAATAAATTAATGTCTCCGAGTAATCGATCATTCCACCAAATTGAAGAGATGCGTAAAAGGATACCAATGGCAATGGCAGACCAAAACCAAAGGGGATAACCGTAATAGTTTCTATTCAACTATAATGTTTCCCCGCGTACTGTTGTGGATTTAAAAATCAATAATAAGGTTGTAAGAACAAGTAGACGACCGGACCGGTGACGGCCACATAAAGCCAGACGGGGAAGACACGCTTGGCCAGTTTACGATGCCTGAAGAAATGGTTGGTGAATGCTTGTACAAAAGTAAGCAGGATAAAAGGGAAGCTCAGTGCAGCTAGTCCAATATGTGAGATTAAGATGAATAAATAATAGGGCCTGGTTCCACTAACCGCTTCTCTTTCCTCTGAGGTTAAGAGCCCGTCTTGGTTGGCATCGCCAAAGAGGGTTGCTGGTGTGGTGATATGGTAGACCACATAAGAAAGTAGAAAGACAAAAGAACAGGCAAACGCGGCATAGATCATTTTTCGGTGCAAGGTGACATTCCCAGCTTTAATCGCCCACAGAGCCAGGATCAGAAAGACAGCAGCCCCTAGGTTGAGAAGGGCATGAAATCCAGGCAGATAACTCAATTCCACTCCTTCGGGAAGAGGAAACTTAATCCGTTGCATCATCACCACTAAGCCAAGAACTGCGGCAGATATCACCCATGCCAAACGATTCAGTTTCTTCGCTAATGCCTCATCACCCGAACGGGCACGAAATTCTTCAATTTCACTCATAAAAACAAACTCTAACTGAACATCCGTAAAAGAAAAGCTCAAGAGAACAAAGTTTCCCCTCAAAGACAGGGGCAATAAAAAAGGCCGATTAGCGAACCTTCATCACCCCACGCATGATAAAGTGGTGACCAGGGAAAGTGCATACATATTGATAGTCACCAGCCTTGACTGGTGCTTTGAACTGGATAACTTCTTCGCCCTTATGGTCAATCAATTTGCTCGCCCAGAGAATTTCCTTACTCTCTGGCACAAAGGCTACATCAAATCCACCGGCTC
>JABBBW010000169.1 GCA_018607205.1 Opitutales bacterium
TGTCCCATGAAACCGTAATCAGTCCAGGCCTGATCATCCGAAAGAATGTAGAGAATATTGGGCGATTTTTGAGCAGATACCCAGAGGGTTGAACCAAATACAAAGAGTAAGCTAATGAGTTTTTTCATAGGGAACAGAACTGTATGAGGAGATAAATTTTAAACTATTTGGCGGAGAGTTGATGATTCGATTGAACAACTGCAACTAAGTTAGCCATCAAATCAAGAATATCTTCTTTGTCTATGGTGTTTAAAAGTCCTGGAGGCATCATGTAAATCGTTCATTATTTTTCCATATCCCATAGATTTTTGCCTTCCTGTTAATTAATTTATTGAATGACTGCCCATAATTCAGCCTCGGGAATGGAAAAAGAACCCATGATTTTTTCTTCCATGTGTGTCTTGAGTTTGTTGAGTGCTTTTTTCTCTGGGCCGGAGAATTCTTCGGTAGCAAATAGAGGCCACTTGGGTTGACCCCAGTAGGTTTGATCGTAGGAAGCACCTTCCTGCTCAATCAAAAGCAGGCTTGAGGTTTTGTTGCCCTGGGACTCCCCAAAGAGCAGGTCGATTTGCACGGGGGTATCTCCGCTCTCAAACCATGGACCTGAGGCAAATCCTGCCCGTGCGTTGAGGCAAGGAAAGGAGGGATGGTTGTTTCGTGGAACATTCGTTTCGGTGCGGAACGAGGAGTCATAGCGCGATCCCTCAAAGACCGGCTCTCCATTGACCGCAACCAGTAGGTTGTTATCCGCATATCCCCAGAAGCGGTATTTTCCTTTCTGGGGGGCTTTCACTTTTCCCTGGTACCAGGCAATCCAACCATTGTTTTCCGAGTAGGGCACCAAGCCTGTTCGTTGGGGGAATAGATCATAGGTACCTGCGATCCCCCGAAAGCGAATGGGGTTTCCTTTTTTTAGTTTATTCAGGCAGGTCAGGTCGGAAAACTTGGATTGTACAAGAGGGAGGAGTTTCCGGCTGATCGGACTGTCTTCAGGGGCGGGGTTGGGGATCTGTGCATCCTTAGGGAAACCAATTATGGAGCCAAGCAGGGTTCCCAATTTGGTTCCTTGAATATCTTTTTTAACCTCGGGTACTCCACTGGGTCTTGTACTGTGTGGTGAGACTTCTCCGTTACGGTTAAAATTAGCCAGTCCCCCCTCGGTCATGAGGCGGGAGCCTTTTCCATCTCGTTCCCCCACCGCAATCTCGCCGTCGAGCACGAGGACGCGGGATCCCAGGCTGCTTGCCTGAACCACAAAACTGGTTCCGAGGTCGACGAATTTTCTTTCCATCGTATCGACCACAAAACCAATCCCCTGAGGTGGAACCACCAGTTTAATTTCTCCTTCGTTTAGAAATAAACGGTTATGATCAATGACGGTCATTTGCAGGGGACCTTTTCCAATGAGGTGCACGCCACTTTCCTGAAAGGCAACCTCGACCAAGCCATCATTGAATTGAAATTGTTCACCCTTTCGAAATTCAAAGTCTTTCTGCACGGACGAGTCGGATCCTTCATACCGAAGTAGCCGTGCGACTCCATCAGGCATTTGTTTTTCCGAGGGGATAACAAAAGCAAAAACGAGGGTTGCTGCCATCGCCAGCCAGGCAAAACTTGGTCGGGTGAGGAGCGCCAACCAAGGCTTCCTTGGTTTGTTTGAAACCTGGCCTAAGATTCTATCCTCGAATGATAGAGGGCTTTCCTGAGCACTGCTTAAAATTTCTTCTAATTCCAGCCACCTCGGTTCACCAGACTGAGCGGCCCGAATCAGCCCAGCCATTTCAATTTCTTCGGCAACCTCGGCACGCAATGATTGATCATGACTGAGACGGTCGAGGAGTTCTTTTCTTCTCTTCGGGGAAATGTTTAGAGTGCCGTGCCAGGCAGAGAGGACATCCAAGTAGTCGGGGTCGTGAGAAAAGTTTTTCATGATCGGGTGGGGGAAGGTGTTTGGTTCATGCATTTACGCAGGGCGATATGGGCACGATGACGAAGTTGATAAACGGCATTGGCTTGGAGGTTTAGCTGCTTGGCGAGGATGGAAATTTTTTCTCCATCCAATCCAGACCGAATGACTTTTCTTAAGTTGTCAGGAAGTTTGGTAATGCAATCTAGAAGCTTGGGGATTCTAGATTCATCCACTTCTTCATGAGCAACTTTGAGCTCGGCCTGGATGGATTCGGCAATGTCATGCCTGAACTTTTCCATCACTGTGGCCCGGTTTCCATTTTTGCGCCAATGGTTGTTAAGTAAAAATTGAGCGATGCTCATCAGCCAGGCCCGGAAGTTGGTGCCCAGTTCATAATCTTCAAGCTTTTCATAGGCTTTAACAAATGTGTCTTGAGCGAGATCTTCCGCATCGGCCAGATGGTAGACTCGGGCGGCGAGAAAGCCTCTTACTAGCAAGCCGTACTCAGAAACAATAAGACGATAGGCATCTTTGTTCCCGCTTAGTACTTGGGAAACAGTAGGGTTTGGGTCAAAACGTGGAGTATTGTTTTGCATACATCCTCCTTATGTTGCTTGGGGAGAGTTTCTTACAACTAGTATGGGAGCGAGATTCTCTTGTTCCATTTAATCATAAAACAACTGTTAGCTTTTCTTAAAAAGTGCCGGAAAAACTGACTTTAAATCCAAGGTGTCTTCCATTTGATGTTGTAGTTGGATCAGTCTGGGAAAAAGCTTTTGAGCTAACTGATCGCCCTTTGGGGAACCGACAAGATCGTTTATTTCTAATGGGTCTTCAGTGAGGTCATAAATGCGATACGCTTTGGCTTTGGGGTATACAATCAATTTTTTGTTGTCCAGGGTGATTGACCTTTGTGCATCTAAGTACGCTCCATAAATTTCTTTATGTTTTGAGGAAAATTTTATCCCCTTTGCCAATGGTAAAAGGTTTTGAAATTGAACTTGTTTTGGTTTCTCGAAGTCGGCAATCGCTAAGGTGGTTGGCATGACATCCTGTAAATAAATGGGGTCGCGGATGACTCGGTCTTTGGGAATACCTGGCCCAGTTATGATAAAGGGCACTCTGGTGCTGTGCTCGTACAAGTTTTGTTTCCCAATTAGACCGTGATGTCCGACTGAGAGTCCATGGTCTGCGGTAAAGAAGATGTAGGTATTATCGGCTTGTCCGGATTTTTTTAAAGCTTTGAGGATTCGTCCAATTTGATCATCCATATGGGTGACGATGGAGAAATATTCTTTGCGATGCACTTTAACTGCTTCTTTGGTTCTTGGATAAGGAACTAAGTTTTCGTCACGAAGAGAAGGGGGGGAACTCATAGCCTGATTGTGAGGATAGGATGGGAGGAAGCTTTTGGGTACGCTTATTTTATCAAGTGTGTATTTATCCAAATATTCCTTGGGAGATTGCCTGGGGTCGTGCGGAGCATTGAAGGCAATGTAAGCAAAAAACGGCTCGGTGTGTTCCTTGGCAGAGTGAATGAATTGGATGGCATCATCAGCGGTAACTTCACTCCAATGTTTTCCACCTTCCCAAAAGCCGCCGTGTTTTGGATCATAGGGACTCCATGAATCCTCCCCATTTGCCTGGGGACGTTGGTAAGCGGACGGAACCGTCTTGGGCATGCCACCTCGCGGATTTTGTACAATGTCGAAACATTCGTTTATCTTGGCAGGTAGATGCCATTTACCAGTGAAGTAGGTTTTATAACCAGCCGATTTCATATATTTCGCCCAATATCTACCTTCTTTCTGTTCCTTATTTGCAGTCTTATGAGTTTTTTGGGCCCGCCAGATAAAAGCTCCGGTGTTTAACATGTGACGACTGGCCACGCAGACAGCTCCGCTCCATGATCCCATGTTGTAAGCCCGGTCAAAGAAAGCTCCCTCTTTAGCCAGTCGATCAAGGTTCGGAGTTTTTATCTCGGTCAACCCAAGCATCCCTAAAGTTTCATAGCTTTGATCATCAGCAAAGAGAAACAAGATATTTGGCTTTTTGCTTTGGGTTCCCCATGCAAAATGAAAGCAGGAGATTACGAAAAAGATATTTAAAAGAATAGCCATGACTCAATTATCTTCTGCTCTGGGTTTCCAGGTCAAGACTTGAGGGAGTGAGTGAACGATTTAATGCGTAACAGATCAACGCATGTCCAAAAACTGCAGAGCAATATAAACCTTGAGAATAGGATGTTCTAGCGGGTTTTATCTAAGGTTCGATGTTCAATGAAGCGCCCATGCATTTGGGCGAGAACTTTTGGGTTCATTGAGGCTACATTTTCTTTTTCCAATGGATCATTGCTGAGGTTGTACAAAGACCAGTCGGATGGTCTTTTTGGGGTTTTTTTGGAGTAGCACACGATCTTCCAACTACCATACCGGAGAGCCCTTCGGCGGTTGCCCTGTACCCAGTAGAAGTCGCGTTCAGGAGATTTAGCACCGCTTAGAATGCTGGGGGACTGATCAAACCCATCCCAGGAGAACGAGTTGGTTCTTTGGAATCCAACCAACTGAGCAATTGTGGGAAACCAGTCCACGATGTGCATGGGGGTACCGATTTGTTGAGGCTTTATTTTTTTGGGCCATACCGCAAACCCAGGCACCTTGATCCCTCCTTCATAGACATCTATTTTACTTCCTCTCATCGGAATGGGTTGATTGAAATCGGTAAGTTTGAGGTCGTCGGGGTAGGCGTTGCCCGGCCAATTGACTTGTGGGCCGTTGTCGGATGAAAAAAGTATTAGGGTGTGGTCGTAGAGATTTTGACCTTTCAGGGTATCGATGACCCGACCGATGGCATGATCCAAATGATGAAGGGCGGCGAGGAACAATCTTTTTTCCGGGTCCTTCTCCTGCTGAATTTTCCCGAGGGGGTCATTAAACCAGGGGATGTCACTTTCATTTTTCCAGCGGTTTGGGTTTCGCCGATCCAGTTGAGTCGGTTGATCATAAAACTTTCCCCGTTCATCTAAAGGTGTGTGTACGGCGGTGTAGGGCAAATAGAGAAAGAAAGGATTGTCTCTTTTTTCCCGAATGAAACGAATGGCATCATCGGTGATCAGCTGGGTTGTATGGACCCCGTTCTCACTGCCTTCAATTAATTCATGATTACGGTGCCAGGTATGAAAAAGAGGGCCCTTGCGGTAACCGTGGTTGTAGTTTCCAACGGCTCCGGAAAGACAGCCATAACTTTGATCAAACCCAAAATAGTTGGGCCCATGATCAGGTGAGCTGCCCAAGTGCCATTTCCCCGACAGGCAGGTGTCGTATCCTTGTGATTTGAGCATCGAAGCAATGGTCGGTGTGCCTTTGGGGAAGGCTGGCTTGGTGCTGGCAGCTGTGGCATGGGGGCCGAACCGGCTGGGGTACCTGCCGGTCATCAGGGCCGCTCGGGTGGGAGTACATTGAGCCATGACATAGTGGTTGGTGAACAGAGCACCACTATTGGCGAGTTTATCGATATTAGGGGTGTACACCTTTGGGTTGTTGTAGCCTACATCACCCCAACCCTGGTCATCGGTGAGGATAATGATTACATTGGGTTGGTCCCCAAAGATTTGAGCACTAATCAAGAACGCAGGAAGTAAGAAAAATCTGATCATATTTTTTATTCTATGTTGTTTTCTTGCTGATGGTCGAAGTAGTTGACCAAAGAGTAAGCTTGGTGGTGAATTTGCTTCATCGATTTCCAAAGGACATCGTAGGCTTTACTTTCCTTGTCGACGATCCCGGCATTGTTAGATGAGTCTCGGTACTTAAACCAGTGCCACCCGATACAGGAAGGAATTTGCAAAAGGCCTAGGCTAAAATGCTGGTAAAATTTAGCCCGATCTGCCTGAGTACGCACTGGGAAGCCAGCCCCAAATTCGTCAACAGGTAGTTCGCTATCCTCGGCCATGGCATACCATTCGGTGATCAGGATGGGCTTGCCGGCCAGAGCGGACCAGTTTTCGATCCGTTCATTTTCCGGAGTCCAGCGATGGTAGTAATTAACCGAGATGACATCGGCATGCCTGCCGGCGGCCACGAAAATTTGCTCGGAATGAAGGGCCCGTCCATGAAAACGGGTACCAAGGTAGAGGTGGTTGGGGTCGTTTTTTTTCAGGGCACTTGCAACCTTGCGGTAATAGGTATCCACCACCAATTCGAGGAAATCCCGGTCTTCTTTCCATCCTGCTTTCTTTACCTTGCGGTCCTGGAGAAACTTGTGGGCAGCCAGATGATTGGGGTCATCCTTGGGGTGGGAAAGGTAGAGCTCGACAATGCCTTTTTCCCGGAAGGGCAGTTCGTTATCGGAGAAGTGTCCGAAGAGCCAAGGATCATCATTGGTAATGCGAGCTTTCTCAAAAAGTCGTTCGCAAAAGGATTCAAATTTGGGGTCGAAAGGGTAGAGGACTGGGTATTCTCCGGTAGCCGCATGCCTCTTTTTACGATCGTTACGGTAGTGGGAGGAAACATTCCAGCGCAGGCAGTAAGAGACGGGCCGGTCCAGTTTCCGAATCACATCCGAGGAGGACCAAGATCCTGCGGTATTGAATCCAAATTTACGTAACTTGCCGGTGGCATCTTTTCCCCAAAGCAGAGTCTGCTCATTAGCTAAGGTATCGGGTCCACCGTCCTCCGGACTGACGGAGTTGACTCCCATGCAAATCATTGGATATCCCTCGGGATCAACTGTCCACCAGCGTCCCGATATTTTTTCGATCCTGTAAAACCCAGTTCCCTCGTGTCGTATTTCTTTCCATCCACCGTAAAGCCCAACTCTTGCCGGCGGTCCAGTTGCAAAACCTTCTAGGTCTGAAAGAGTTGTGCAGACCATTTTTTGGTACTCATCCTTAACCAATAAATCGGCGGATTCTTTGCCTCCAAGAAGAGAGGACCAAGTAATCGTGCACAAGACCAAGAGAAAGGTCTGGCGAAAGCGAGGAGAGGGCATGGTTTAGAACCTAAGCAATCAGATCTTTTACAACATGGGAGTGATCCACCCCGGTGAGTTTCCAATCCAATCCCTGATGCTTTACGGTGAAGAACTCGTGTTTGATCCCAAGTAAGTGAAGCATGGTGGCGTGGAGGTCGTGAACATGAACCTTGTTCTTAGTTGCATGGTATCCAAGTTCATCGGTCTCGCCGTATCCAAAGCCTCCCTTGGTTCCTCCTCCCGCCATCCACATGGAAAAGCCCTTGATATGATGATCACGACCGATTTCACCCTTCCCTTGGTACATCGGGGTTCTACCAAATTCTCCGCCCCAAACTACTAAGGTATCATCAAGCATGCCCCGTTGTTTAAGGTCTTGAATTAGGGCCCATGTAGGTTTGTCGGTTAGGCCACAACAGGTGCCCATGTACTTTTCTAAACCGCCGTGGTGGTCCCAGCCCCGGTGGTAAAGATGAATGAAACGAACGCCTTGTTCAGCAAGCTTTCTTGCGAGCAGGCAATTTGATGCGTAGGAACCATCCCCGGGTGTGGCACCGTACATATCTAAAATATGCTGGGGCTCATTTGAAACATCCATCAGTTCAGGCACCGAGGTTTGCATTTTAAAAGCCATTTCATAAGCGGCTATTCGAGTATCGGTCTCCGGATCGTTAATTGCCTGGTTGCGGTGGCGGTCCAGGGCAGTGATTGCATCGACTAATTTTTTTTGGTGACTTGAACTGACGCCCTTTGGGTTTCGCACATAGTGAACCGGATCGCCCGTGGAATTAAACTCCACACCCTGAAATTTACTGGGAAGAAAACCGGCCGACCATTGGCGGGATGCGATGGGTTGGGGATTGCGCCCGCCCACACTGGTCATCACCACAAAACCCGGCAGATCCTCGGCTTCGCTGCCAAGTCCATAATTAATCCACGAGCCCATGGAGGGACGTCCGCTGATTGCAGTGCCCGTGTTCATGAAAGTATGAGCGGGATCGTGGTTGATCTGCTCGGTGACCATCGAGCGAATGATCGATATATCGTCGGCCATCTTTGCCGTCCATGGAAGGTAGTCACTGACATACTGCCCACCTTGCCCGTACTTTTTGAATTTGGTAAGATGTCCCTGAACTTTTAGTTCTTTGCCCTGTAGTTGAGCGATGGGCTGTCCCTTGGTGAAAGACTCGGGCATTGGTTGCCCGTGTAGTTCATCAAGTTTGGGTTTGTAGTCGAAGGTTTCCAAGTGGGATGGACCTCCAGCCATACAAAGAAAGATGACCCGTTTCGCTTTTGCCTTGGGTAAAAGGAAGCTAGGTTTACCGGAATCTTTTGCTATGAGTGAATTGAGGGCAGCACTACCCAGGCTAAGGCCCGAACCGGCAAGAAAGGCTCGGCGGTTGATATGGTTGGCGGAGAATAGTGGATTCATCGTCTTAAATTGGTTTCAGCGAGATTAAGTACGGCCCGGGCCACCGGAGTCCAGTCTTCCTCGGTACTTGGTACTTGAGAGTCAAATAGTGCGGCCAAAGTTTTTTGTTCAAAGGCATCCGGAGGTCTTGAGAGAGCCTGGCGGAAAGCATAGGTCAGGCGCTCTTTAATGCTGGAGCCTCCACTGCTGACAATCTTTTTAGCAAAGAACTTAGCCGCTTCTAGAAAGGTGGGGTCATTGAGCAGAACAAGGGCAGCTAGGGGGGTGTTGGACTGTGGGCGTTCAGCGGAGCACTCCTCACGACTCGGGGCATCGAATGCCTTAAGCATAGGATGGAGAAACTGTCTTTGCCAATGTACATAGAGTCCACGGCGCCAAAGAGACTTTCCTTTGTCGGTCTGGTATTTTCTTGGGGGGAAATTAAGGTGACGATAGTAGCCGGCAGGTTGCATGGGTTTTACACTGGGGCCTCCGATGGTGGGGACAAGTAATCCGCTAATCGCAAGAGTGTTGTCGCGTACGAACTCAGCGGGTAGGCGGCGGGCGATCTGATAGCTTTGATAGCCAGCAGGGGGTAGGGTGGCTTGCCGGTAGGTTCTACTAAGAAGAATATCCTTGATGAAGACCTTGAGATTCCACTTTTTTTCGATAAGCGAGAGCGCTAGCCGGTCGAGCAATTCGGGGTGTTCCGGCGGGGTACCTTGTCCGCCAAAGTCGGTCAGGTCAGGTGCGAGTCCTTTGCCGAAAAAGAGATACCATAGACGGTTGGCAAGCACTCGGGCGTTGATCAGACCAATCCCGTTCTCGGTGTCCGTAAGCCAGTTAGCGAGGTCGAGTCGGGACAGTCTTTCTTTATCGGATTGAATGCTTCCAAGAAATTTTGGTACGGAAGGCAATACAACCGGCCCGCTATCGTCCATCCAGTTTCCTCTCGGGAGAACCCGCATAGTACGAGGTTTAACCGCCCGGGAAACCATGGTCCAAATACCTTGATTTTCCACTTTTTTCTTTTTGCCTACTAATTCACGGTAGCGGTCGATGCTAGCTTGATCGGTTAGCTCAAGATATTTGGTTTCGAGTTCGGCGAGCTTCTTTTTCCATGGTGCCTTCTTATTGTTTTTCGCTTTTTTAAGTTGGCTGGTAAATTGGGTACGGTTGTGGTCGAGAGCGTTAATTCCCAATACGATTTCTCGGGGTAGTGCCATGGTGATTTCTTGGGTAAGACTATCAATTCTTGCCTGCTGCTCCGGGCTAAAGATTTGGATTTCTGGAGGCCGCTTGGTGGGTAAGGAGTTTCCATTAAAACCACGGTCACCCAGATCGGAAAAGAAGGAAGCGAGGGCATAGTGATCCTTGATGGTGTAAGGGTCATACTTGTGGTCATGGCATTGGGCACAGCCGACGGTCGCCCCCATCCATACTTCTGAAACATTGCGTACCCGGTCGGCGGCATAGATCGCGTCGTACTCCTTGAGTTGCAGGCCTCCCTCATGGGTAGTCTGCAGGAGTCGGTTGTAACCGGATGCCACTTTTTGCTGGGTGGTGGAACCGGGGAGGAGATCGCCGGCCAACTGCTCCCGGGTAAACTGGTCAAAGGGTATGTTGTTATTAAATGCTTGGATGACCCAGTCGCGGTAGGGCGATATATTGTGGGGTTGATCTCCGTGGTACCCGACGGTGTCCGCATAACGCACCAGGTCCAGCCAGTAGGTGGCGAGGCGTTCGCCAAAGTGGGGAGAGCCGAGGAGGTCTTCGATTATCCGGGAATAGGCTTTTTCGGATGGATCGGATGCAAAGGACTGAACCACCTCGGGTGCTGGAGGCAGGCCGGTCAAATCGAAGTGCAAACGGCGTACGAGGGTGACGGGGTCGGCCTCTTTGGCGGGTCGGAAATTTCTTTTTTCGATGTCTGCGAGAGCGAATGGGTCAATCCAGTGAGTCGACCATTGCTTGTCCTTTACCTCGGGAGTGGGATGATCAACTGGAGGAACATAGGCCCAGTGGTCCGCCCATTTGGCACCTTCTTTTATCCACTGTTCGAGGATTTGTTTTTCTTTTTTGGTCAGAGGTTTTCCGATCTCGGGCGGGGGCATCAGCTCATCTTCCTCCCCGGAATGAATACGATAAACCATCTCACTATCCTCGGGACTGCCGGCTACAATCGCCATCAGTTCATCATTCTTCGCCTCCGATTCAATATCTAGTCTGAGGTCCGCCTTGCGCCCCTCTTCGTCAGGGCCGTGGCAGGCAAAACATTTATCGGAGAGGATGGGACGGACATCCCGATTAAAGTCCAAGGCTCCTTGGCAGAGGGAAGCCAGAACAAAAAAGAGAATGTGGCAGTAAATACGCATTTAAATTTACAAGTGTAAAGCTATCGGTTTGGGGTAATTTATCCAAGTAGAAATTTGAAAATGGGCTAAATTTGTAGAGGCAGGATCGGAGGTACCGGCTAACGGAATGAGAGAGAAGCAAGGTTCATCATTCCGCTCCGAACACCAGGTTTATCGAAACAAACATATAGGTCATGTCTGCCTGAGGTTGGGCTAATGTTGATGGGTTGGTCGAAATACTCGGACCAACTGCCATTCGGGGTTACCTCGACTTTACCAATCAGTTGGCCATCCATTGAGCCGAGCCGAAGCTGGATTTCTCCTCCGGTTCCGGCACTGGCGACATAGGCTATTATCTGACGAATATCAGTGAGGTTAATCCCTTGGTAACACAGATAGGATCCATGCCCGATGTGACCAACCTCTTTCTCGGAAAGTTTCAGGCCTTTATGGGAATCTGCTACAATACCTGGCAAGTCTCTGGTTCTTAGTTGGATGAGCTGTGATCCACTTAGGGGAGCAACGGGGAGGGCACCGCTATCCACATAACTTGCTTCGAGAAGTAAAAGGGAGCGGTTAGCCTTTTTGGCATCGCTTGGCTTATGAACGATGAGGGTTCCAGAATTTCCCCTTTGTACAGTATCCTCTTCCTGACCCAGGGCAAAAATCCAATCAACCATTTCCCGGGCAACTTTAATACTGTGCTGGGGGTGAGGCATCATCGGTATTTGCCCCCATACACCGGATGAACCATTGACTATTCTTTGTGCGGCTTCATTTCTTGCTTTTTTTACTCCCTCGTATTTTAGCGAGATAGCCGAGAAGGATGGGCCGACCAGTTGCTGTTCCACGGAGTGACAATTAAAGCAGTCACTTGCTTTCATTGAGCTTAATCCAGGGTGAGCCTCAATTAGTAAATTAGATGGTTGGTTGTTGGATTGCGCAGAAACGACTTGGTGAGCTACCTTGATTCGCTTGGGGTTGATGGATGCATCTTCCTCGTCGCTTACTTCAACCAACCACTCTATGGGTTTTCCAAATTCAAAAAAGTCACCATCTTGAGGAGAAATAATTTTTACGGTGGGGGGGCCGTTTCCGACTGAGATGGGTATGGTTTTCACATCCATTGCTCCGTTTCTATCGAGTATGGTTAAAGAGATTTGCACATTCCCGAAATCCTGCAAAGTCAGGGTGGGGTTGGCTTCTTTAGATAGAATAGATCCATCCCCTGGAAGCTTTCGCCATTCATAGGTTAAAGAATCCCCGTCATCCGGATCCATGGATCCTTCGCTGGATAATTTAATAGTAAGGGGTGCTTTCCCGGCGGTTTGGTCGGCGGAGATTTTAGCTACAGGCGGACGGTTTCCTCGGATATAATCAATGCGAACAAGTTTGGCATTTTCGTTTTTCCCCCAGGTTGTTCCATACTCAATTAGATAAAGTGCACCATCGGGTCCAAATTCCATATCGATGGGACGAATGAAAGAATGATCCGGCATAAAAGGTTCAAGATCTACCAATTCTTCGTTTTTATCGAGCCGGGCAGTAAAGACCCAGTTACGGGTCCACTCGTAAATAAATAGGCAGTTATCAAAGTGCTTGGGGAGTTTGGTTTCGCTCTTAAGTTTAGAATTATAATGAAAGACCGGCCCAGCACAGGCGGTTCGACCGCCCCCACGAAGGATGCTAAACTCGGGGGTTCCCCTGGTTCGATACCAAATAAAAGCAGGCTTGGCCGGCGGTAAAGTTATGGGATTTTCGACAAAACTGGATTGGTTGACTGGGGCTTGTGGGTTTTGCGGAGGATGCAGGTCCGAGGTGTTAAAATCCCGCATGGGATAGGCAAAATTATTGCCCACAAAGTAGGGCCAGCCAAAATTGCCCGCCTGTTTTACCTGATTGATCTCATCGTGGCCGGCAGGGCCTCGTTCCCCCTCGAGGTAGGCATCGGGCCCGACATCCCCAAAATAAAGGGTGCCGGTTTTTTGGTTTAGGTTGATTCTCCAGGGATTCCTGCATCCCATTACATAAACCTCTGGCAACCCTTTGGTGCCATCTTTGGGAAAGAGGTTACCTGCAGGAACTTCGTACCCTCCATCATCCATGGGGCGAATGCGCAAAACCTTACCGTTGTAACTGAAAGGATTGGAGGATGATTTTTCGGCACTGAGGCGGAGTTGCCCTGGGCGATTATCGATGGGGGCATATCCTTTGGAATCTCCCCCGGGACTGGTATCGTCACCGGTGGAAATAAATAGGCACCCGGATGGGCCAAATTCGATCGACCCGGCATGGTGGGAACTTATGCCAACCGGTTCGTGGAATTCGATTAATTTTTTCTCGCTACCTTCCTCGATCTTGTTTCCCTGAAGAGTGAAGCGTGATGTTCTCTGGGAGGTTAGGCCGATTGGAGAGTATTGCAAATAAACCCAGTTGTTGTTCTCGAAATTGGGGTCGAGTGCCAACCCGATCAATCCCACCTCTCCCCGGCGGGCCACTTCGAACTTGCGAATCAGTGTGGACTCCCTCTTTTGGGGATCCAGTACCCGAAACTCTCCATTCAGCTCGATAAAAAAGATTCGCCCGTCTGGAGCGACCGCCAATTCCATGGGTTGGTTGAGTTGCTCAAGCAGGGTGACCGCAGTCAACCGACCGGGATCAAAAGAATCGGCATGCAAATAAATAAAAGAAAGCCAATATATTAAGAGTGAAAAAAGAGATTTGGGCATCGGTTAAATCAACCCAATGCCTTGCTTTTTCGCAATAATTTATCGAAAAAATTTGCGTAAAATTTCTTTCGATTTGCGTCATTTTGAATTGGGTCCACGAGTATAAACGAGAAGATTAATCTTTAATCTACAGAATTACTCATAATAAGTTTGCTTGTTGTGTTGAACGGTTTTTGAAAGTTGGAAGAACAATTCCTCAATTCTCATTCTTTACACCCAATATTAAATGTCAGATTCCAACCTTCTCACCGTACAGCAGCATATTTTACGCGAACAACTTCGCTTTTCTGGAGCCTCGGGAGAGTTTTCCTTTTTACTTTCAGGAATTACTCTGGCCACAAAGATTATCCAGGCCCAGGTAAGGCGTGCAGGTCTAGTTGATGTGCTTGGAGAACATGGTGAGGTTAATGTACAGGGAGAAATCCAACAGAAATTAGATGTAATCGCCAATGAAGCGATTGTGCAGGCGCTCACTAGTAGGGCGAGTGTGGGGGTGCTTGCTTCTGAAGAAAATGAAGAGCCTATGATTGTGCACAAAGGAGATAGTGAAGCCAAATATGCGGTTGTCTTTGATCCCTTGGATGGTTCTTCCAATATTGATGTCAATGTCAGTGTGGGTACGACCTTTTCCATTTTGCGGCGTCCTGAAGGTGCAGCCGGAGATAACCCTGAAGCTTGGGTTTTGCAACCGGGTACGGAGCAGGTTGCTGCAGGTTATGTAGTCTACGGATCTTCCACCATTCTGGTGTATAGTGTGGGGCACGGAGTGCATGGGTTTACATTGGACCCTGCAATTGGTGCTTATGTTCTGAGTCATCCCAATATGACGATGCCTGATCGGGGGAAGTATTATTCAGTTAACGAGGCTAATGCGGACAGCTTTCCTGATAAATACAACAAATACTTGGCAGGCTTGAGGAACGGCCAATACGGTACGAAGTATTCTTCCCGTTACATTGGGTCAATGGTGGCTGATTTTCACAGAACTTTGCTTAAAGGCGGAGTATTTCTATATCCTCCGACCGCGGACAATGCAGAAGGAAAGTTAAGACTGCTTTATGAAGCCAATCCGGTTGCCTTCCTTGCCGAACAGGCTGGAGGGGTGGCTTTAGACGGAAATAATCGTATGCTGGAGGTAAAGCCCACTAGTATACATCAACGAGTACCTTTAGTAGTCGGAAGTAAGGCGGAAATGGATGATTTTGTTGCCTTGGAAGATTAGTAGATTCGAAAACAATTTACAGGATTTCAAGTAGGTCGCACTCGAAGATCAATGTATCTCCGGGCTTAATTTTACCGCCGGGTCGAGGGTTGTCTCCATAGCCAAGCTCACTTGGTATGTAGATTCTAATTTTACCACCTACTTGGGTTTTGGTAAGGCCACCAGAAAAGCCTTTAATCACCCCATTCATGGGGAAGCTGGCAGGTTCTCCCCGATCAACCGAACTGTCGAATACGGTACCGTTCGTCAGCGTGCCGTGGTAATGCAGGCGTACGGTATCCTCCATTGTGGGTGTGGCACCTTTACCTGGCTTGAGGATTTCATAGTAAAAGCCGGTAGGGTCTTGCTTAACTCCTTCTTGGGAGGCAAGCAGAGCAAAGAATTCTTTAGCTTTTTTTTTGTTAATGAGAGCATCCTTGGCCTGTTCTGCTTGAGCAGCTTGTCGAACGGCCTGCATCTTTTCCATCATGATTGCTTGAACCTTGGGCTGCAGGGCTTGCATCTCCGCAGGAATTTTTTCGAGAGAAAATCCTTTTTTTAATCCAATTAGAATGGCTTCAACCTGAGAATCTTCAAAGCCCATCTTGTGGAGGCCAGATCCGTGTGCAATCATCATACCAATGGCTTCGTAAGTTGCCTGGTCAGGAAGGACTTTAGTTTTTTCCTCAGCTGTGAGGCGAAGGCATGAGAGCCCTGTGAGCAAAAAGACGGCAAGTAAGCAAGCGGTCGATCGAGAGATTAAGGTATTGGTCATCTTATAACGCTCACATCTACGGATTTTTAGTCAACCCAGAATCTTTCCTTTTAAAATAAAAATTGAATTCTTTGTGTTTCTTGATTGGACAAATCTTAGCTCATTGTACAAAAGGGATTTCTTTAACGAACTGAATATGCGAATCAATTCCTCCCTCCCGTTGTTTCTTCTAACGCTGTGCACAATTTGCACATCTATCTTTGCTCAAAGTGTTGTTTACAAAGGGGGCAATGGTCCCGGGCAGGGCAAACACTTAGTCCTGGTGGCGAGCGATCATGAGTACCGTGCCGAGGAAACCATACCCGCACTTGCGAGAATTCTCTCAGTTCACGGTGGTTTTGATTGTACGGTTTTGTTTGGGGTTACTGATCAGGGAGAAATCCAAGCTGGGATATCGAACATTCCTGGATTGGAAGTTTTACAAAAAGCAGACGGGCTGGTCTTTTTTGCACGTTTTTTGGCCCTTCCTCCCGAACAGATGAAGCATCTTGACGACTATTTTGGCCGGGCTGGTCCAGTGGCTGGGCTTCGTACTTCCACGCATGCTTTTAAATATGACAAGAACCGGGCCAATGATCCCTATGCTAAGTACAGCTTTCGTTATACAGGTAAGGAATACAAGGGTGGCTTTGGGGAACAGATACTTGGGCAGTCCTGGGTGGGGCACTATGGGCAAAACCATAGGCAGAGCACCCGCATCGATCTGATTGAAGCAAAGAAAAAGCATCCGATCTTACGTGGAGTGAATAAGGTTCATGTACAGGCGGGTGGGTACAATGCCGAACCCCAAGCAGACTGGAATATTCTGACCATGGCTCAGCCCCTGATGTCGATGAAGCCAGACGGTAAAGATGATCCGCAGAAGCCACCCAAGGCAAGTGAATGGACCCGGGAGTATACTGGCAAAAACGGAAAAAAGGGGAGGGTGTTTACTTCTTTATACGGTGCCTCCCAGGATTTGCTCAATTCCGGGTACCGCCGTCTTATTTTGAACGGAATCTATTGGACGGTTGGTTTGGAGAACGAAATTAAGGCGGACTCCAAGATCGATTTTGTCGGCCCATACAATCCCACCAAGTTTGAGAACCGCGGAGAGGTCAAAGGAGTGAAGCCGCTCATGTATGCCGATTTAAACGGAGCGATTCCTGCCGATCCCAAGGCAGTTGTTCAAAAAGTTCAGTCCATCACGGCGAAGAATCAAAACATTCGCAAGGGTGCCCGTTATGTTCGGGTTGAGGTCGCGGATGATAACCGGATTCTCACCCTAAATGAAGTGGAGGTCATTAGTGGTGGGAAGAATATTGCTCCCAAGGGGAAGGCCACCCAATCGAGCACGGGGGCAGGTGGAGTCGCCTCCAGGGCAATCGATGGCAATAAAGACCCCGATTACAACAAGGGCGGACAAACCCACACCGATGGATTTGGGTCCGTTAATCCCTGGTGGGAAGTGGATTTGGGCGGTGAGTATAAAATTGATGAGGTGGAAGTTTGGAACCGTAAAGGATTTGAGTCACGGCTCAATGGGTTCACCATTCAACTATTGGATGCCAATCGTAAGCAGATTTACAAGAGCGGAAAAACAAAAGGTGCCCAGCGTACCAAGTTTACCTTAAGGTTTAGAACCGTAATCGATTTTTTCCTCTACAACGGACAGCGTGAACCCGAGGTGGCCAAGCCCGTTTCCAAGAAGGCAGTAGTGCCTGATGGATACCGGGACGAATTACCCTTTGTTTTCAAAAAGGGGGATCGAATCGCCATTCTTGGGAATGGCTTAGCCGATCGTATGCAACATGACGGTTGGACTGAGGCTTTGCTGCAAAGTGAACTCGTTGGCCAAGAAGTAAGCTTCCGAAATATGAGCCTCTCTGGCGACCGACCCAACAGTTATCCTAGGAGTAAGGGGTTTCTCGAAATGAACGACTACCTCCGTCATGTGAAAGCGGATGCGGTCTTTGCCATGTTTGGTTACAACGAATCCTTTGATGGTGAAAAGGGTACGAGCAGGTATGAGCAGGATTTACTTAATTTCATAAAGAATATTCGTGAGACCAAAGCCAACGGGGAGAGTTTACCCCGTATTGTTTTGTTCAGTCCAATCGCATTTCAAAACTTGAAAGACCGCAACCTTCCCCGTGGAAAACTTCAAAACAGGAACCTCGCTCTCTATGCAAAAGTCACTGAGGCAGTCGCGAAAGTTACTGGAGTTGAATTTGTTGATCTTTACAATCCAACTCTGTCGCTTTTCCAAAAGACTACTCAACCACTAACAATTAACGGGGCTCACTTGAATGAGGAGGGTAACCGATTGCTTGCAGAGATCATCGCAAAGGCACTTCTTAAAAAAGAGGTGGAGGCAAAAGCTTCCCTGGAAACTCTCCGCCAGGCTGTTCTTGACAAAAACTGGCACTGGTTTAACCGCTACCGGGCTACGGATGGCAATGACATCTGGGGAAGCCGTTCCAAGTTGCGCTTTGTCGATGACCAGGCCAATGGCTTGGTTTTGCAGCATGAACTTGTCATGCTGGATGTGATGACCGCCAACCGAGACCAGAATATCTGGAAAGTTGCTCAGGGTAAAAAAAGCAAGGTGGATGACTCCAATGTGCCAGCCCCCATCAAAGTCGTCTCCAATGTGGGAGGTGGGAGCATCAGTTCGAGTGCGATCAAGGAAGGGTCCACCAAATACTTGAGTCCTAAGGAAAGTTTAAAAAGCTTGTCTGTACGCGATGATTTTGAAGTGAATTTGTTTGCTGACGAAAAGCAATTCCCTGAGCTGATCAATCCAGTGCAAATGCAGGTAGATACAAAAGGACGCCTGTGGGCCGCTGTCTGGCCAACCTATCCGATGTGGGAACCTATGCAGCCAATGAACGATGCTTTGGTAATTCTGCCCGATGACAATAACGATGGCAAAGCGGATCGGATCATTGAGTTTGCCAAAGTTCACAACCCAGTAGGTTTTGAGTTTTGGAATGGTGGAGTATTGGTTACTTCGGGTCCTGATTTACTTTTCTTAAAAGACACGGATGGAGATGATAAAGCAGATGTGCGGTATGTTATTTTGCAGGGTCTAGGTACATCGGATACACATCACGCAGCAAATAACTTAATTTATGGCCCTGATGGTGGAATTTATTGGCAAAGCGGTGTCTTTCTTCAGCACAACCATGAACATCCTTGGGGGCCTAGTCTTAAGACTACTGCCTCCGCGATGTATCGATTTGACCCACGTAGGCACACCATTGCCTTTCATGGTAGTAACAGCCCAAACCCCCATGGCATTGCTTTTGACTACTGGGGCTACCATTACGCAACTGATGGAACCGGAGGGCGTGCCTACCAGGTTTACCCTCATGGGAATTCATGGAAGATGCGTTCACTGCTTGCTAAGGAGGTACGCCCAGTTCCCGCATGTGAAGTTGTCTCGAGTGATAACTTCCCTGATTCTATGCAGGGCGATTTTCTCATCTGTAATACCATCGGATTTCTTGGGGTTAAGCAATACAAGCTTCATCGGGATGGCGACTTTTCGATGAGCAAAAAATCAGGCAAATGGGAGAATGGAAAACAGGTTACTTCCAAATCCAAATTTGGTGAAGTTTGGGGCACTCCCCATGGACAAAAACTGAGTGTAATCAAGGATTTAGCCAGTGGTTCCCAGGTACAAGAGGAATCCGTTGGCTTTATGCTTAGCGGGGATAAGAACTTTAGGCCGACCGATGCGATTTTCGGAGAGGATGGAGCCCTCTATGTTTCCGATTGGCAGAATGTTATAATCGGGCACATGCAGCACAATGTAAGAGACCCTAATCGCGATGAAAAGCATGGTCGGATTTACCGCTTTACTAACAAAAAGAAGCCTCTGCAAAAAGCGGTCAAAATCGACGGGGAGCCCATAGAGAAGCTTCTTGCTAATTTGATGCACCCAGTGGACAGCGTGCGCCATCGTACCCGGGTGGAGTTGAGCGAGCGTGATTCCTCCGCGGTAATTAAAGCGACCCAGGAATGGATGAAGCAATTTGACCCGAACAAAAAGGAGGATGCCCACCACTTGCTCGAAGCTCTTTGGGTACATCAGCAGCACAATTTCCGAAACGGACGCTTGCTCAATAAACTTCTCAAGTCACCCCATCCGCATGCTCGGGTGGCGGCTCTAACCGTTCAGCACCATTGGTACAATGCCAATCCCACAAAGGGGGTTGAAGAAATTGAGGAAGAGCATATCGAAGTGGTGGCAAAGTCAGGCGTTCTTTCTGATACACCCGATTTAACTACCGTTCGCATCGGAACTATCCCCGAAAAAATGAAGTATGACCTTGCCGAATTTACGGTTAAGGCAGGTAAAGCAGTTAAACTTATTTTTGCCAATCCAGACTTCATGCCGCACAACCTGGTGATGGTTAATCCTGGCAAGGCAGACGAGGTTGGACAGGCAGCGATTAACTTGGGAGCCGGTGGATTTGATGTAGCCTTTGTGCCAGAGAGTAAGGAAATTCTCTGGGC
>JABBBW010000051.1 GCA_018607205.1 Opitutales bacterium
GGGATGAACAAAGCCCATTGCGTGCTTCTGCCCCCGGATGGAAAGAACCTCTACATTCCGTATGTAAAAAACAACCTAGCTCTTTTACAATACAGTTATGATGGCGATTCAGGAAAAATTAGCCCACTGGAACCCAAAAACGCGAATCCTCCCGAGGGTACGGGCCCTCGCCACATGGCTTACCACCCCACCCTGCCCATGGTCTACTTTAGTAACGAGCAGGGCGTTGGATTGTCGGTGTATCACCGGCAGGCAAATGGGCAGCTAAAGGTTAAGCAAGACATCAACATTCTCCCCCAAGGCATGTCGAAAATCGGGCTGAGTGCATCCGACCTTCTAATTACTCCAGACGGAAAATTTCTTTTTGCCGGATTGCGCGGTCATAAACAAAACTTTGACCATATTTCTCGATATCGAGTGCTCGAGGATGGGCGTGCTGAGTTTTTGGGCCTGACCAAGGCGGAAAAAATACCATGGGGTTTAACCTTATCTCCGGACGGGAAATATTTGATGGTTTCTGCCACCCTAGGCTCATCCTTAAATGCTTATCTCATTTTACCTGGGGGCAATCTTCAAGAAGTCGATTCGCTTGTTTGGGATACAGGAATATCGGATCTAATTACTCGATAAAAAACCGAACGATGGATCAAATTCTTACCATCTTAACTTCCACAATTTTATTACTGTTTGCAAACTTACCAAGGCTAATTGCAGAACTTAAAAACCCGGACCCAGCAAGGTTTAATCAACCTTTTAAAGAATTTTCCAAACAGGACCAAGTTAAGGAGCCAAACCAAGACCAGCTCATTCTCTTTACTGGCAGTTCAAGTATACGCTTTTGGGGTATTGAAAAATCCTTTCCGGAGAAAAACCTCCTCAACCGAGGATTTGGAGGGGCTCATATCTCAGATGTTCTATATTTTTATGATCAACTGTTTCCAAAGTACAGGCCAGTGCGCATCATTTTTTACTGTGGCGAGAATGATTTGTGGTCAGGTAAACCTGTAGATCAAGTAAAGGGTAATTTCTCTGCCCTATGGCTGAAAATTAAAGAAGATCTGCCTAAATCAGATTTGGTTTACCTGTCCTGCAAGCCCTCACCAAAAAGGATTTCCAAATGGAACTCGTATCAATCCCTAAACCTAAAAATCAAGAAATTATCTCGTTCTGAAGAAAGGCTACATTTTGTAGATATTTCAAAAACATTGCTCAAGCCCGACATGACTTTTCATAAAGGTTTGTGGAGACCAGATAATCTCCACTTAAATGCAGCCGGCTATACAAAATGGTCACGGGTTGTACACCCCTGGTTGAATCTAGGAAATAAACTTTAGGCAACTTCTGTGTCAGAGCATTGTGCCTAAACTGAATGGGTTCGCAGGCAACAAAATGAGCCGCTCCATATTCAGGGTTTTAACGATTCAAAAACCACAGATGTCAGACGATGACTCTCAGGAATATTGAAGGTCAATTGCCCTTCCGTAACGACTAGTAGAGAAGATTCCCCCGAAACATTGTTCTTGCGATAGCCAGTCTTTGGTTCGACATCCTCGGTGATCCATCTTACCCGCACCTCTTCCCCCTCGGCAAACCCTTCGCCCACAAACTGCTCGTTCCGGTTGTACCTCTCTCCCTTTTGAATAGTCGCCGGTATGGACACAGTAAGATCCTGTGGGTCCTCATCCTCATCCCGCCGTGCCACTAGCACAATAAATCTCTTGGCAGTGCGGTCATAGGAACTCATCCGCATAAAGTCCTCGTCGTCTACCCCGGTGAGTATGATATCATTGTCTTCCTCGCCTGCAATGGCATGGTGAATGCACTCATTCTGCCCGGCGGACAACTGTGCAAACCAGCGCCAAATATAATAGTGGGTATGATTGGGATCATCCGGCACCGCATAGGGAGCACCAAACTCACTACCCTCAAAGGAGGGAGAATCATTCCATATCTGCGTTTTATCATCGCTTCCCCGAAGGTTTAACTTACGGGTGGCAATCGCTGGACCACCTGTGAAATTCGGGTACAATTCTTCTCCCAATAAAGCTAACTGCCCATTGTAATCTAATCGCTTGGTCAGACCCATCGTCCAATCGCTATGGTTATCCGCCCAAGGAAGATTAGTGAGGCTCAATCCACGTTGGATACATTCTCCAAAGATACGCAAAGTTGACTCCACGGTATCCCCGCTTCCTTCAGGACCATGCGGTGTACGTTTACCATCCCAACAAATCCAACTTTCAGCCGCCACCAGACCCTTATCAGCATAGCCATCTTCGTTTAATCGAAGGCTCATATATTCCATCTGGCTCCAGACTGAAGTTACCCATGTAAGAAGACCACCCCCCCATCCGTTATTAAAATCACTTAGATTAAGGGCGAAATTATCAATCATCCCCATTAATTCAGGGTATTCCAGTTGAACATCATACCATTCCTTGCAATCACGCGAGGGTGACAACCCGGCTGTGGAAACCACTTTGGTATCACCGGTCTCTTCCGAATAATCCCGAATCGCCCGTGCCGCTGGTAGGATAAACAACTCCATCAATTCATCCCACGAACCCTCCCAATACTTTGGATGGTTCGCTTCATGAAAGATACCATAATAATCGACATCCTCGCCAAACCATTCGACCGTCGCTTTAACCATGTCGTAAATTGCCTGGTTGTCTGGAGGTAGCATGTTAAAATCCGCATATTCCTCACCACCATTCATCCATAAAGGCACCTGCCAAATAACCAGCTCTGTTTTAATTCCACGAGCTTTGCACAATCTCACCGCATGGCGAATGGCCTGAGCCTCCTTTGATGGATGGTTTGCATAATCTAAGTTTTTCTTGCTTGGAAGCGTGTGTAAGGACATGTACCAGAAACTCGCGTAGCTTCC
>JABBBW010000138.1 GCA_018607205.1 Opitutales bacterium
CCTCAAAAATCCACCACAGGGCAGTCCAGATGGCAATGGCCAAAGTGAGGGCAGCGGATAGTTCCAAACCACCCATAGATTTACCTATCCAACCAATTAATAGAGCTATAAGTGGCGCTACCCATAGTAAGGAATTCCCCAAAAGTGTGGACCCTTGAGGAGAGCCATTTGGATTATCTGGGAGCATTTCTTTTTTGAAAAATCAAGGGAAGCTTTTTTGAGGTTAGCTTACTTAGGACGATTTTTTCTAAATCGTATCCATCCATAGAGAGCGATGCTTATTAGGAGGGTTATGCAACCGGGTATTCCGATTAAAATAAAAATAAGGGTGCCAAGCATACCCGCACCTTCATTGTTCGGATTTCCTCCAATAATGAGTGGGGTATAAAACCATGAGGTCGCACCGATGACCAGCATGGGCAATCCGACAATGAGTAAGCTTTTTGGTAGGGGAATGGAAAAACTGAGTAAAAAAATGATACAACCCAAACCAGATAGGCAGGGCCCCCAAAATTGAATCATTTGGAGACTTTTGGGAATGAAATTAAGAGAAGATGGGAGCCAAAAACTGAGAGATGTAATCACCCCAATTATGATTAAAAACAAACTTACCAGAAGTAAGGTAAGTTTTGGTTGTTTGAATTTGCTCATCAATTTCATTTTTCCTCTCTCCCCGATATCAAACACTGAGCAATTGGTGGATGCCCGTTGATAAGATTGAATCTAGGACTGCAACCTAATCTTCTTCACCTAACAAGTTCGATACCTTGGTCAGTTATTTTTATCTTTCGTTGTTTATATAATTTTCCGATGGCCTGTTTGAATACTTTTTTGCTTATTTGAAAAGTATCTACGATGTCTTCCGGGGAACTTTTGTCATTAAAGTCGGATCTTCCACCTCTCGATTTGAGATGTTCTAAAATTTTATCTGTTGTTTGATAAACATGCCTGCCCTGACTGGGTTGTAGGGATACATCTATTCTTCCATCTTCCCGTACACATTTAATATATGCTTTGAGCCTTTGGCCTTCCTCATAGTAACCGTAAACCTGATTCTCATAGACCAAACCAATATATTCATCGTTAATGGCAACCTTGATTCCTAAATCTGTAAAACAACATATTTCGATGTCGACCTCTTGCCATGGAGAGAACACGCCTTCTTCAACGGTTTCATCTAAGTGCTCGTAGTTGAAATTATTACTCATCAAGCAATATAATTCGTTTTGTGTTCAAGTGGATTTTGTAGAAATTCATTCACTAATGACAGGCCATTTACCACCGAGGGCATCCAATAGTTCAAGGCTATCAAGCGAGCAATCCACCAATTCAGATTGTTTCAGGTAAATCGTTTTTGAGCATTGGGTAGCGAGCTTTTCTTTGATGAATTTCTTGCACAGATCGCTGGTCTTTTTTTCTCCAAGATCTTGAATGGACTCATCTAGAGTAGAGTAAGGGATAGGATAGATTGTCTTTCCATTAGCATTTCTTCCTTGAATTGAGGCGAGTGAAGCATGCGATTTCCCAAGGTTTTTAATAACCAGAATGATCGACTCATCTTTTTTTTCAGCTCTAATTTCAAGAGGCCCACAAGAGGAATTCAACCCGACAAGCCTGAACAATGGGTTGAGCATTTTTTCGAATGCTTCTTCGACAAAAAATAAAAAGCCTGCAAAGAGTAAACCGATAATGATAGCAATGATGGTTAATGGGTCCATAGATCATACACTTGAGTAAATTCCCCCATTATGCACTCAAAATAATAACTCCAAGAGCGAATTTGATCTTTTGAAATTGCCTTGATTTGTTTGTTTATTTGGGAGAAGCCTAAGCAATGTCCTTGGCCGAGAAATGTTATCAACTGCTCCTCCGGGTTCCGAAAGGCAGAGTGACCACATACAAGGAATTAGCCGAGGCTGTCGGTACCCGTGCGTATCGGGCCGTTGGGCAGGCCATGAATCGGAACCCCAGGCTGTTTGAAGTTCCCTGCCACCGGGTCGTTTGCAGTAATGGTGAGATCGGAGGATATGCGCTAGGGGTGGAAAAGAAAATCGAGTTACTCCAAAAAGAAGGGGTGCTGGTAAAGGGTAACCGGGTGGAAGGAATGGAGGGCATTCTGTACCGGTTTTCCTCGCAATGAAAAATTTCCTGCCGTTTTCTTGATCGTAGGTGGCCTGCTCACCATCCTGCTGGGTATAGCTTATATGCTGGTCTTTTTTGATCTTTCTTATCCGGATGCAACCCTTGAAGAAAACATTCAACAAAATTTTCACATGAGAATTACCTATGTGATTGTTGGCGTCGGTTTTTTAGGTTTTTGGGTCGGTCTGCTGGGCGGGGTGGCTAAGTTTCTTTTCAGGATATTTAAGAAACGGAAATAAATTTTAAAATTAGGTGCCCAGAAGTAAGCGGTTCAAAAATTCTTCCCGGCTTACCTCGGGTAGCGGGCGGTCTTTTTCGTGATATTGCAAGTGGCACTCCACCCCAATTTTTTTACATGCCTCCAACATGATTTCTCCAAAGATGGGGCTATGGATCCCGTTGGATGATTTGCTGGCGGGGAACTCATAGTTCACATTGTAAAAGAGGTGCAGAGGAGGATCGTCCTTGGTTAAATGATTCAAAGGAGAGCACTGTTGTACGAGGTTCTTATATTCTTCCCAGTTGCTGGTGAGTTCTTCAATGGTTTCGGCACCAAAGGGTTGGTATGGCATGGGGTTGCCAAAGGTTTTCTCACCAATACGTTCTTTGATAATGAATGGGTTCAACGTAGTCTGAGCGCCGGCCACTAGGGCACCGGCGATGCGGGAGGACTGCCGTTCCACCA
>JABBBW010000185.1 GCA_018607205.1 Opitutales bacterium
GTTCACCATCAACCACCTCAACTACGCCGGGCTCCAATAAATTCGCAGATCCAACCACATAATCCACTTTATTTTTCTTAAATAAAAATTCGATCCCACCTCCCATTTGATCGGCAACCGTACGGGACCGACCCATCACTTGAGCAAAATCAACTTCAATTTCCTTACAGGTAAAACCAAAGGTTTCTGAGTGCAGAGCGGCTTGGTAAGCTTCGGCACTTTTCAGCAAAGCCTTGGAAGGTATACACCCCCAGTTCAAACAGGTACCCCCGGCTCTTTCCTTTTCCACAACTAAGGCACGGCGGCCAAGTTGTCCGGCCCGAATGCCCGCCGCATAACCCGCAGGTCCTCCTCCAATTATAATTAGGTCATATTGGGTATCTAGGTTCATTGGCTTTTGTTCGTTGTATAAATTTACTCAACTTTTATATGGTTTGCCCACCTTCGTCAATGAAACGAGATTTCTTTCCCTTGGGCTTGAACTTTTGGCCGAGCAAACTAACTTTGCATTCTTTGCACCACAAATGATAGACGCCTTGCACACACTTCATGATTATCGAGAAATCATTTCCCGCCATCTTTTAGAATGCCTTGAGAATACTCACCTTGATGGATTTCCAAAGTATCAGGGAAAAGTTAGAGACCGGTATGATCTTGGTAATGAATACGCCCTGATCACCACAGACAGGCAATCGGCATTTGACCGGGTTTTGGCAGCCATCCCGTTTAAAGGACAAGTACTTAATCAAACCGGTGCCTGGTGGTTTGAACAGACGAGGGATATTATGCCCAATCATGTGCTAGGTATTCCAGACCCCAATGTTACTCTGGCCAAAAAGTGTAAACCGTTCCCCGTTGAATTTGTGGTGCGTGGATATATGACCGGTAGTTCGAGCACCTCCATTTGGACGCAATACAACTCGGGTGTTAGGCAATACTGCGGGATCTCCTTCCCCGAGGGAATGCATAAGAACGAAAAATTTCGCCAACCCATTCTTACTCCCACCACCAAGGAAGAAGCTCATGACCGCCCAATTTCTCCTCTAGACATTGTCAAAGAAGGTTGGATGACTCAGGAGCACTGGGACTACGCGTCTGAACACGCCTTAATGCTTTTTGCCCGCGGTCAAAAACTTGCCCGGCAAAACGGACTTATTCTGGTAGATACAAAATATGAAATGGGTCTTTCTGAAAACGGCGAAATTCTTCTCATTGATGAAATTCATACACCGGACTCTTCAAGGTATTGGCTTGAACCAAGCTACGAGACCCGATTTGAGCAGAACCTGGAACCCGAAAATGTGGACAAGGAATTCCTCAGGCTTTGGTTTCGCGAAAACTGCGACCCCTACAAGGACAAAACCCTGCCCAAAGCCCCCGATAATCTGGTGGTTGAGTTATCTGCCAGATACATTCATCTGTTCGAGACAATAACCGGTCAAACATTCAAATTCCCAGATCCAACTCAGGGAATCATGGATAGAATTGTTAATTCACTTAACCCTTAGCTTGCCAATAGTCCCTAGCTCAGGAAACAGGTTGCTAAATTCGGTTAATCTCAGCGAGTACCTTGTTGGCTATTATTTCATACCGGTTTGTATCAGATTTCCCGGGGTCTAATGTATCGATTTTTAAAAGAGTACCATATTCCACAACAAGTTTGCGGCCAATTCGAGGAAAGAGCATTCCTTTACCAAGTACTTTGTTACCTCCCGTAACCCTAGCCGGCAATACATCCACTTGAGATTTGGCAAGTAACAAACCAATACCTTTCTTGCCTTCGCCTAAATTACCATCCGCGGAACGGGTACCCTCAGGAAAAAGTAACAAGGGATCACCACCTTTTAAAACTTTTAAAACACGTTTTAAGGTAGCTATGTCTAATTGAGAACGATTTACGGGAATAGAGTTGAGATTACGTATAAGAAGACCAAGTGGCCAAAAAAACAATGAATCCCTGGCAAAGTAATGAAGGTTACGGGGGAGTCTACAACCAAGGGCAGGGGGATCAAAATAACTTGAATGATTAGAAGCCAAAATAAAAGAACCAGATTGTGGAACATTTTTGATGCCGTGAACTTCCAGACGATGAAAAGCCTTGAAATAGAACCAGCTTACATACTGGGCAAATCGATAAAAATTTCTCAAGACAATGAAGATATATGATTGGATATTACTGAGACGACTTCAGTAACTGATAAGATACCAGTGTTTATGGATATTGCCCCATCTGGGCACATGAGAGGTGCGACTTTTCGGGTACTATCAATGTTGTCACGTTTGGATATGGAATCACATTCACCATCAGATAAGCGTCGGCCTTGCCTCACATCAATTTCAGCGTGTAGAAAAACCTTAAGGTTTGCATCAGGTAAAACAACACTACCAATATCACGCCCGTCCATAATTATTCCAGAAAAACCAAGATCAAAGCCATATTTCACTAATCCACGTTGATATTTTAACAAAAGTGAACGAACTTCAGGAATGCGGGCGTAATATGACACTTCTTTATTCATACGCTCATTGCGAAGTTCATTCTTGGAATAATAAATTCCGTCCACGAAAAGTTTGACCGAAAATTCTTCTAATTGAGAAGTGAGATCAACATTGTCATAGAGTAAATACTGGGGAACCAAATCAGGAAGTATATTTTTATTTAAGAAAAATAAAGAAAGCGCTCGGTAGTGTAAACCTGTGTCCACATGAATATATTTATATTTTTGGCAAATGGCCTGCGCAGTGGTTGATTTACCAGACCCAGCAGCACCGTCCAAAGAAATAGAAATATAATTATATTTTTGCATTAGAATCGATTAGGGC
>JABBBW010000145.1 GCA_018607205.1 Opitutales bacterium
GGTATTGATATTTTGATATATGGCAGATCGAAAAACCCAATCCCCTGAAGTTCCCGCCCGATTCTTTAATCGAGAATTAAGTTGGTTGGCTTTTAACGAACGGGTATTGGACCAGGCTTTTTCCGAGCATTATCCTTTGTTGGAAAGAACTCGATTTTTATCATTTGTCAGCTCGAACCTCGATCAATTCTATGAGATTCGGGTAGCTGGATTAATGCAAAAAGTGGATGCGGGCATTACCCGGCCAAGCCTGGATGGAAGTGCACCACAGGGATTATTGGAAGAGGTGCGTCAACGGGCCAAGTCGATGTCCCAGCGTGAATATGCCTGTTGGAGAGAAAGCTTACAGCCTTCTCTTGCCAAGAACGGAGTGGTCTTTAAATCGATCGAGCAATTATCCAAATCTGAATTCACTTGGTTGCGGGCTTATTTTCGGCGCGAGGTCTTTCCCGTACTCACTCCATTGGCAATCGATCCCACTCATCCATTTCCCTTAATTTTAAACAAGTCTCTAAATCTTTTTGTATCTTTGCGCAATTTACGCAGGAAGAAAGCTCCACCTCTACGAGCTGTCGTTCAAGTCCCAAGGATTCTTCCTCGCCTTGTAAAGATCGAACAGGAGGGGTCAAAGGCTGAGGTATTTGTATTTCTTAGCGAAGTGGTGCGCTATTTTGTATCCGATCTTTTTCCGGGGCATGAAGTCTTAGGGGCCTGGGCCTTTCGGATAACCCGGAACAGTCATTTGTATGTGGACGAGGAAGAGGTCGAAAATCTTATGCTCAGTATAGAGGAGGAACTGCATAACCGGCGAAAAGGGGCTGCGGTTCGTTTAGAAATTGATGAACAGGTGGACCCGGAGGTTCTGAACTATTTGCTCAAGTCTATTCAATTGGCTGAGGGGGATGTCGTGCGGATTAACGGTCCGATTAATCTGTTTCGTTTAATGAGCCTGCCCGATCTGGTCGATCGTCCGGATCTCAAGTTTTCTCCTTTTGAAGCCAGGGTGCCCAATGCTCTCTCGATGAGTGGTAAATTGTTTAAGGAAATCGCAAAGAAGGATTATTTGCTCCACCATCCCTATGACTCTTTTACTCCGATGGTTGATCTTTTACGGGCGGCCGCAGTAGATCCGGAAGTATTTGCCATTAAATTGACCATTTATCGAACGAGCGGGGATTCACCCGTGATTAAGGCATTAATGGATGCTGCCGAGAATGGGAAGCAAGTAACCGCCATGGTGGAACTGAAGGCTCGTTTTGATGAGGAGGCAAATGTTACCTGGTCCCGGAAGATGGAAGAGGTGGGTGTACATGTTGTCTATGGTCTGAGTGGATTGAAGACTCATTGTAAATGTTGTTTGATTGTACGACGGGAGGGGAGCAAATTAAAACGCTATGCCCATTTGGGTACCGGTAATTACAATCCCAGCACGGCCAAGAGCTACACAGATTATAGCCTCTTTACCAGTGATGTTGCATTTACTGCGGATCTGGCAAATTTATTTAATACTTTAACCGGCTACACCCGAAAACCCACTTTTAAAAAGATTCTGGTGGCCCCATTCAATTTGCATGCGGAAATGATGCGTTTGATTGAGCAGGAAGCGGTGGCAGCTAAGAAGGGTAAGTTCGCCCGTATTTTAATCAAAGTGAATTCTTTAGTCGATCCCGAGGCCATTCATGCGATGTATGCTGCCTCGAAGGCTGGAGTTAAGGTGGACTTGGTCGTTCGGGGAATTTGTGGGCTGGTTCCCGGGGTCAAGGGATTGAGTGAAAATATTACGGTGCGTAGTTTGCTCGGCCGGTTTCTCGAGCACAGTAGAGTTTATCATTTTCATAATGCTCCGGCAGGTAAAAGAACTTATTTGGGAAGTGCTGATTGGATGCCGCGCAATTTTTTCCGCCGTGTCGAAGTCGTTTTTCCAGTGGAAGGCAAAGATATGGAGCAAGAAGTTTTGGAAACGATGGAAGGTTTTTTCCGCGACAATGAATTTGCCACTGAATTGCGCACTCGTGGAAATTATGTGTCTGCGGTTAAGCGCGGTCGTAAAGCATTTGCACTCCAGGATTCTTTAGTCGAAAAATCGATCGAGGCGACCAACCTTGAAGTGGAAACCCTGCGCTTAAGAAGAGCCTCGGGAAAACCCGAAGATCAAAGCAAAGGAAACTAAGAAGATTCCCAACCCGATGACTGGGTCCCGGGAAAGGCAGAGCAAGAGCCCAGCAACCAAGACAATGGGAGCAAGTGGACGTTTCCAATCAAACTTCATAAGATCAGTTTACCCGAAAGGGGATTTCCAGACTAGAGGAAAATGAACCTCCGGGTGGACGCCCCACATTCCCTGCAGAGCGGGCAACCCGTAAAACCAGTGCATCAAGTGCTGAGTTTCCGGAAGAACGAGTAATTACGGGTTGAAGGAGCGATCCATCCGGACCAATCCGAAATCCAAGGTGGGCCATGCCTCCGGTACCTAAATCCGCTTGGGCCAGAAGGCGTTGCCAGACACTTTCCAACCGCGACTTTACACCGGCAAGGTATTGATTGATTAGGGTAGGGGAAACGGTTGAAGTGGTCGTGGATGGAGTATTTACTACAATAGGAGCAAGCCTGAAGTCGTTCGGATTAATTTTGATTTTTACGGGCTTTGGACTGGGCTTGGCAGGTGGGGTCTTGGGACTGGGTAAGTCGTGCTTTTGACGAAATTGATCGAAGGAAATCTTTTTTGGCTCGGGTTTTTGAACGACCGGTTTTGGTTTAGGGCTTGGCTTAGGGGACGGCTTTTTGACCACCGGCTTGGGCTTAGGTATGT
>JABBBW010000048.1 GCA_018607205.1 Opitutales bacterium
AGTTACATTTCATTATTGTATAGGGGCTTTAAGAAAAACGCTCAAGAATAATGAGCAAGGGCTTATTTTACTAATTATTGTGCAATAAGGATAATTTTGTTCTGCTTTGATTGTTCGCTATCCATGGTTCGCATCAATATATACTCCCCCGCCTTATCAATTGGGCTACCTGTAAATGAATACCCATGTTCACCTATTATATCAGTCTTGTAAGAGGAAATTAAGCTAGATGTAGAATCAACAATTGCCATGCGCATCACATTTGTTGGAAGTCCTAACTGTATATGAAGGCCCAGACACTCCGCGGCCACAGGTCGAGCTATCCATTCTTTTCTCTCACCACCAACATCACGAACAATCGAAACTTTTGAAATTTCACCAGGCTCAACATAAAAACTATGTATACCTAAAGCAGACAAGCCAGTTCGACTATCTTGCGTAGAATCACAAGCTTGGAGTGTCAATAACGCTATGGCTGTTACGAAAATTTGGAAGATCATGGCTGACTTAAATATGAGTCGAGAAAAGCTAGGCTGGAGTTATTTTGTTCACCTAACCCTTACTCGCTTGATAAATAATGTAAATCCCCAATCATTGAAGTCTTGAAGGCTTCCAAATGCTTGCCGTAAATTATCGGCTGTTGAGCAAGTTATTAAATAAACTTTTGGCCGCATCTTCGGGTTTGTCCTCCTCCTCTTTCTGACCGGGACTATCACCCTTTGTTTCTTGGGCGCCGGACTGAAAGGGTAGTAAGCCCTGCAAAAGCCCGCCTGCACCTTTCGTATCCAAGAGTTTTTGCCCTGTTCCGCCTGGAATAAGGTTTTGCAAATCCCCATCGAGTAAATTCCCAGGAAGGTTCCCGCCAATCTGTTTCTGGATTTCTGAAGTGATCTTTTTTTGAAGAACACTTTTTCCTGCTTCGAGAAGAAAGTTGGAAAAGGCTTGGGTATCTACATTAATCCTAGGATTGTCCATCGGACCAAAGATGTTTACTGGGAGCGTCAGTGAGTCCAATTGAGTTTGTCCAAGTTTAGGGATGGCAACGGTCGTGCCTTTCACCATAACGGTCACGGGCAAATGGACATACATTGCACCTTCCTGGTTTTTCCAATTTCCATCTGTACTAATATCAATTGTACCACCCTGCAGGGGTGGACTGCCTCCCATTTTTATCCCGCTCAGTACTTCGTCTACAGGCAAGCCTTTGTAAAAAAAGGCGATCTCATAGGTGACTCCCTCTCCACCTGATGGCCCACCAAGGAATAGGCTCATCCCCAAGGTGCCTTTGCTGGAGGAAATGCTCACTTCCTTGTCTTCTTTTATCAGGTGTGGGTGAGAAGAGAGGTTTTTGCATCGAATGTTGAGGGTTTCCGCCACAAGGAAGGGTACATCGACTTCTTCGGCAATAAATTCGCCCACAGTAAAGCTTGGGCTTTCTTCCAGTAGATGTAAAGCCCGGTCATAGAAGTAATCCGGTCTGGGCAAGGCCACTTTTTCCTCATGTACATCGTCTGGGAGTTGGGCGATCTGATCCTCCATTTTGTCTTTGATTCCGGATGCCTGCTCAATCCATTTCTTGAGCTTGGCCAACTTCTCTTTCCATTCTGCCGAATCCACAACATAATCTTCGATCGTTTTATCATCCAACTCATCAGGTGGCAGAGGGTCTGATACTTTGGGTGGTCGTCCAACTTGTACAGCCTGATAGGCCCGCTTTTCTCCATAAGTAGCATCGACCAAATACACCTTGTCCAGTCGCACTCTTTTACGAAGCAGATCGGTCGTATCAACGTCAGCTTCCAATTTTTGAGCCCGTATTAAATCATACTCCAGGTTGGTTGCATCAGCCACCACAAGCCCGGTCACCGTCAAACGGTTTGCGTTGAAATCGACCTCCGCATCCTTAACTTCAACCGTGGCTCCATTGATCCGTTCCAACCCCGCCTGCAGAGTTGCCGTCAGGATAGGTCCTTTAAAAAAAAGGCTCAGGATATAGAGGAGACTTCCAAGCAGGACCACAAAGACCATGCCAAGCAGGCGTATGGGGTTGCCAAACTTTTTTGCCAGGAAACTGTCCCAGGATTCTTTTTGGTCTCCTCCACCCAGGATGATCCAGACCAGTGTGCGAACCCAAAATTTGGATGAATAGTTTTGGAACTTTTCGCTGCTCTTTTCCAAATCCGCCATTTTCTTACGAAAGGAAGTCATACCAAAAGATACGAGGACGCCAGCTACCAAACCGAGGACCACGCCAAGAAATTGACCGCCGGTTACCGTATAATATTCGAGGCCAAAGAAAGCCAAAACCGGTGCATTGATGAAAGTTTTGAAAAGGCCTTGGGTGGGCCCATCCAGTAAAAAAGTTCCCGCGGAGTAGGCAAGGGGTATAAGCGGCAGAGCGACCAGTTTAGCTAGAACACCAACCAGGGCGGCAAGGACGAGGTTCGCATTTATAATGATCAGGGCAAAGCTCAGAGCGATCAACAACCCAGGTGCCTGAGAAAACCCGGGGACGAACCCAAGCATCATCCCAAGAACGCATGCCATAAAGAGCTGAAATGGAGTCGAATTACCTCGGAGGATTTTCCCGATTTTTCGAGTTAAAAACATATTTTGGTTAAGAACTAGGTTTTTTCATGTGCAAGGAGGAAGATCTTTTTTCCAAGTTGCAGAGATAGTTTGGTATCTCGAAATCTCTTTAAACCCTTAAAGGTTCAAAATTATAATTTAAGAATGACTTACTCTGAGGTTGTGAGGAGTTAAAAATTGCCCAACGTCTGGGCTTAGAG
>JABBBW010000069.1 GCA_018607205.1 Opitutales bacterium
ATTGTGCTGTTTCTCCATTAATAGAAACAACTGATTAAAAGCCCAGAGGGGACTGCCGTATTTCTCGTTAAAATAAGAAAGTGACTTTTTTATGCGGATCATAGCGATCCCACAATGGTGTCCAATTTCGTCACTCATTTGTTGAAAATAAAATGGTTGGGGCTAAGCAATTTCCATGTGCTTAGGAATCGCGCTTTCCCATGCATTCTTCAAGCCGGAAACATCCGCATTGATTACGGAAGTTCCCGCAACCTCAACTTTCAACTGGGAGGAATCATCCGTTTTGCCCATTTCATGAGCGGATACTCCCAGGTTTATGGCTGCCTGGATGACGGCATCACATTTCTCTGGCTTTACTGCGATAATCGCCCGAGCCTGGCTTTCACCAAATAAAAGAGCATCCAACCGACCAGACGATCCAAGGTTTGGTAATGAAATTGAAGCTCCAAGCCCATCGGCATCAAAAAGCATTTCTGCCAAGCAAACCAGCAATCCGCCCTCGGATAAATCATGGGCCGCACAAATTCTTCCTTCCTCAATTTGTCCGATCAATAAATTCTGCAAATTCATTTCTGCATCTAAATCAACCTTCGGGCAGGTTCCCTCCTTTTTGTTAAAGGCAGATTGTAAGTAATAACTCCCGCCCAGTTCATCGGGCAATCCTCCTAAGAGAATAAGTTCAAGGCCGCTATCTTTTACCCCACTGCGAGTTACCCGGTCCGGATGATCAATTAATCCGACCATCGAAACAACCGGGGTTGGATCGATAGCACCTTCACCATGTTCGTTGTACAAGCTTACATTTCCACCCACGACGGGAACATCAAAGTGAGTACAAGCATCAGCCAATCCTTTCACACATTCCTTAAGCATATGATAGGCTTCTGGTTTGTTGGGATTTCCAAAGTTTAAATTATCAGTCACTGCCAAAGCCCTTGCACCCGAGCAGGCTAAATTACGCATGCACTCTACAAAGGCTATCTGGGCACCTGTATAGGGGTCCAGGTAGCAGAATCGATTATTACAATCATTGGCGATGGCTAAGTATTTATTAATTCCTGCAATGCTAAGTTTTACCACCCCGGCATCGCTGCCTGGTTCCACGGTACATCCGGACATAACCATATGATCGTACTGTTTCCAAATCCATCGCTTGGAAGCAATGGTTGGATGCGTAAGCAACCCAAGCAGGGCACCCTCTACCGCTTCCTGGCCGAGCTCGGGAATAGAATCCACTTTCCATTCCCGAGCCATGGCCAAATGAGCAGGCTCAGTTGCCGGTTGATCATAGATTGGAGCCTCATCGGTTAAGGATTTAGCCGGGAGGTCCGCCACCACCACACCCTTTTGGCGAACAACCATCCTATTTCCTTCCTTGACCTCTCCAATGTGGGCTGCATGCAAGTCCCACTTCTCAAACACTTCTTCGAGCTCACGTTCACGACCTTTTGCCACGATGACCAACATGCGCTCCTGGCTCTCAGATAGCATAATTTCGTAGGAATTCATTCCCGTTTCCCTTTGCGGGACCAGATCCAAATCAATTTCAATCCCAGAATCCCCACGGGATGCAGTCTCACAAGTTGAACAGGTCAAGCCGGCCGCACCCATATCCTGGATGCCCACTACAAGCCCTGGAATGGACATCATTTCCAAGCAAGCTTCGAGGAGGAGTTTTTCCATAAAAGGATCCCCCTTTTGCACGGCTGGACGATCCTCAGCGCTTTCTTCGGTCAATTCCCGGGAGGCAAAACTTGCCCCGCCCAAACCATCACGCCCAGTTCCTGGACCCACATAATAAACAGGATTACCCACCCCGGTGGCCGCCCCCTTTTGAATTTCTTCATGCCGTAGAATCCCGGCACACAAGGCATTGACCAAGGGGTTTCCCTCGTAACAATCATCAAAATAAACATCTCCGCCCATATTGGGAATACCCAGGCAGTTTCCATAATGGGAAATTCCACTTACCACTCCCCTGAACAAACGCTTTACCTGGCTGGATTCTAATGATCCAAACCGTAAGGAATTCGTCAGCAGGACTGGGCGTGCACCCATGGTAAAAATATCCCGCACGATTCCACCCACACCAGTGGCAGCACCCTCAAAAGGTTCGATAGCACTTGGATGGTTATGGGATTCAATCTTAAAGGCAACGCCCCACCCTTCACCAACATCGATGACCCCGGCATTTTCATCTCCCGCTTTGACGAGCACCTGCCCAATCGCATCTTTGTCCTTTTTTTCGGTGGGAAATAATTTGAGTAACTTGCGCGTATTTTTGTAGGCACAATGCTCAGACCACATAACCGAAAAAATTCCCAGTTCTGTAAGGTTGGGCGTGCGACCAAGTATCCCAAGTATACGTTCGTACTCTTCGGGTAGGAGACCGTGTTGAGCGACCAACTCGGGGGTGATCTCAACATTTAAGCAAGGATCTGGGTTTGGAGGAAGGGGCGCGGCTGTGGTTTCCATGATTCAGGCGGAAAGTTGGACGGGGGATGATTGAAGGAGGGGTTGTAGAAAAGCACGTAAAACAGGTAGGCCATCAAGGCAAGGATGGTGACTTTCCACTGCCCGTTCTGGGTGAGGCATCATGCCATAAACATTGCCCGTTTGGTTTCGTATACCGGCAATGTCATTTATGGAACCATTGGGATTGGGTGAATAGCGTAAGAGAACCTGGTTGTTAGCTTCCAAATCAGCAAGCACCTCTGTATCCGCCCGGTAATTCCCTTCACCATGGGCAATAGGTAAAGTTAGTTGAGCACCTAAGACTTCGCTATTAAAGCGTTCATTAGAATTTTCGACCTTGAGCTTTTGATTCAGGCAACGAAACTCAATGCAATCATTTCGAACCAAGGCACCTGGCAACAATCCAGATTCGCAAAGAATTTGAAATCCATTACAGATGCCCAACACCTGTCCGCCCTGATCCGCAAAGCTCTGTAGATCGGACATGATCGGTGAAAACCGAGCAATCGCTCCGCAGCGCAAATAATCCCCGAAGGAAAAACCACCTGGGACAATGACTGCCTCTACCCCCTCGGGTAAAGGATCCTTATGCCAGACGCGACCAGCGGGCAGTCCGATAACATTTTGAACCGAGTGTTCGGCATCCCAATCGCAATTGGACCCCGGAAATTGAATAATAGCAACCTTCACGATATTTTTTTCTCCTTGGATGATTCTTCCTCAAAAATTTCTTCGACCACGGGATTGGTAAGCAGTCCAATTCCCTCGATCTCCACCGTAACCTCGTCCCCAGGAACAAGAAATCTTCGAGGGTCACGAGCTTCCCCCACTCCACTTGGAGTACCAGTTAGAATAAGCGTGCCTGGGAGCAAGGTAGTACTTCCGCTAAGAAAGGAAATTAAGGTGGGCACATTAAAAATCATATCTGAGGTGGAAGCTTCCTGCATCTTTTCCTCGTTTATATAAGTACGCAAAGTAAGGTTGGAGGGATCGGGCAATTCATCAATCGTGACCAAGCATGGGCCGACCGGACAGAAGGTATCGAAACTCTTACCACGGCAAAACTGTCCACCCCCTTTTTCCTTCTGCCAATCCCGGGCACTCACATCATTAGCACAGACAAATCCAAGCACATAGGACATTGCTTCCTCCGGGGATACATTCTTGCAAGGGCGACCAATAACCACACCAAGTTCTCCCTCGTAATCGACTTTATCACTGCGCAGAAAGCGAGGGATGACAATGGGATCTCCCGGGTTTTGCACCGTGGTGGGGGCCTTCATGAAAATCATCGGATGCTCGGGTAGCTCCGCCCCTGTCTCTTCTGCATGTGCTCGGTAGTTATGCCCCACTCCGTAAATGCAACGAAAGTCGATCGGGGTTAAGAGTTGAAAAGGAGTAATCGCCTGATTGGTACTCTCAAACCCACCATCTGGTTTTTGAACGATTAAAAAGGTTCTTCCCTCCTCATCGAATCGACCAAAGCCCATATTGCCGGCTTTGTCGAGATGGCGGAAGATTTTCACTCGGTGATAATCTCGTAACGATAATCCTCGATTACCGGATTGCTGAGCAATCCATCGCATAAACGATCGATCTCATCGCGTATTTCCGGAGTGTCGGAACCCTCCATATGAAAGGTCACGGTCTTACCAACACGCACTCCCTCTATGGAATGATGGCCCAAGCTTTTAATCGCTTGCTCAACTGCCGCGCCCTGAGGATCCAAAACCGTAGTCTTGGGGGAAACAAATACCGTAACCTTCACGCCCTATCTTAAACACAGAGAATAGGACCTTCTTACAATCCTTAGTTGCGCACGTGAGAAAATTTAATTCACATTTTCTGACTTTTGAGCAAGCGGATGAAAATTGGCATGCTCATCCTGCAAACGCTGAGATTCAACATGTGTATAGATTTGAGTTGTGCCAATATCTGCATGCCCAAGCATTTCCTGGACTGCCCGGACGTCTGCACCACCCATGAGCAAGTGTGTAGCAAAAGAATGACGTAATCCATGAGGCGTAAGGTTTTTTTCAATTCCTGCACGACGGGCATAATCTTTGACAAGTACCCAGATCATTTTTCGTGAAATTGGGGTTCCACGCTTACTCAGAAATAATTCACCACCGGACTTTTCCTTTGCCAGATGTGGTCGTCCTCCGTGTAAATAATTTCGGATAGCCAAGACCGCCTGTCCACCAACAGGTACAATTCGTTCTTTTGCCCCCTTGCCAAAGATTCGGGCGAAGCCATCGTCCAGATCGATCGCATTTGCAAGAACAGAAGAAACCTCGGAAACCCGCAACCCGCTCCCGTACATCAATTCAAAAATCGCACGGTCTCTCTTTCCCTGTACGGTATTTAAATCAGGGGCGTTGAGAAACTTTTCCATTTCTTCGATGCTCAAGGCATGGGGGAGAAAACGTCCCTTCTTTGGATTGCTTAACAGTTCAGTGAAATCACTTTCCAAATTTCCTTCGCTTACCAAGTAACGTGCGAGCATACGCAAAGCGGATAACTTTCGAGCAAGGCTGGCGACTGCGTATCCACCCAGAGTTAGGGAGGATATCCAGGTAGATACCTGATCCAAAGAAACCGACTGCCAATTCCCTGCCCCTTTTTCTTTTAAAAAGATTGCACACTGAATGAGGTCGGATTCATAAGACTCAATCGTATTTTTTGAAAGACCGCGCTCCAACTGTACCCAGGCGAGAAAGTTACTTATTTCAGACTCATATCCAGAGGGTGGTTCCAGGGGGGAATCTCCCCGCTTTCTGCCATGTACCTCAGATTTTGCTCCCACTTAAAAAATTATTCTTTGGGAGGGGCAACTGGAGATAACTGACCGGCAAAGAGTTTGCGGTATATCCGATTGATCGGAGTCTTCATACGACTGACCATAAATTGCTCCTGCCTAAGTGCACCATATCCGTATCGATAACTTGCGGCTAGTCGAGGGTAGGTAAAAAGATCAACGCTTTCCAGCATGCCCTTGAGGCGTTTGAGATAAAGCATACCCACCTCAACATTGGTTTCCCATTGAAATGCGGTTCGGTAATGCAATGTGGTGACGTCTGACCATGCCGGCTCGGTCAATTGCATCAACCCCTTAGCGATAGAGCTTTCTGCATTTGCATTGAGGCTACTCTCAGCATGGCAAATTGCATAGACAAAGCTTGGATCCAATCCAAGTTCAGGGGCTTCCTTTTGAATCTTCTTCCAGACTACTTTTTCATCGATAAAATTGGCATCAGGGTCGAAATATTTGCAACCGCCAGGCAAATACAATGAAAATGCCAAAAGAAAACTAATACCCCGTTTACCGACCACCCATTTCATAAACTCTAAACAAGCACCTGAGAACGAAGTGGGCAAGGAATTTTCCCATGCTTACTTGAACATAAGCAATAAAAAACCAAGGAAGAAAAGCATGCAGAATAAAGCGGTCCATCCAACTGGGTGTACACCCAAAGCAGATCGCTTCCCCAAAAGATCCCTACCTTTTGATCCATTTTCTTCGATCAGACCGATTTTTACAAAAGGTTGGTAGAGGGTTTGCATCACGTGTACCTGTCCGCGTTTAAGAAATGAACATACACCACCCGTAATCCCCTCGACAAAAAAAGTATGAGCCTGCTTATTCAATCCATTCCAAAAACCCTCGCCAAAGGAAAGAAACCCACGACCAGCTTTTCGATAGATCCAATCGGCATCCAAATTGACGGAGGGTAATTCCGGTGGATATTTACCCCACAGATTCAACAAGGTAAATGCAAGGGCGGAAAAAAGAAGGATTTCTATCTGCGTAATTACATGGGTGGCATCATAGGGATGATAGCCAGCCGCTCCATTAGGTAACAAATCATAAAGCCATTGAGGGTTGCATCCCAAAAAAATGCAAAGAAAGGAAGAGATTCCCATCGCAATTAGCATATTCATTGGGGCTTCTTTAGGGCGAAGTCCAGAATCATTAGCAAAAAAGGCAACAAAAGGAATTTTGATACCCGCATAATGAAATACTCCTGCAGATGCGAAGAGAAGACACATCCAGATCAAGAGGTGTCCATCACGGGCTGCTTCGGTGATAATGATCGATTTACTGACAAAGCCGCAAAACAACGGAAAGGACATCGATACTGCACCAACTATGCAGAACCCAGTTGTCCAGGGCATCGTCTTGTAAAGGCCTCCAAGGTGCGAACCACGAATTTCGCCGGTTCGGAACAGGACTGCACCCATACTCATGAATAATAAGCCTTTATAAATCACATGAGAGAAAGCATGGGCAATTGCTCCATCAATGGCCAGATCGGTACCAATTCCGATCCCAACAACCATAAACCCAATCTGATTGATTTTACCGTAGCACAACACCCGTCGAAGATCGTTCTCAATCACGGCATAAAAGACAGGAAAAATGGCCATGACTCCACCAATGGTGATCAATACTTCGGCTCCGGGGAATAGCCGGGCAAGCATGCAAACCGCGCATTTAGTAGTAAAAGCACAGAGCCAGACCGGACCAGTATGGGTGGCCTCCGCATATCCATCCTTCAACCAAACATGTAAACCGGGAAATGCCGCCTTAATTCCAATGGCTAAGAGAATAAGTAAGGCACCGGTATCTCCAGCCTCCAAAGCATTCGTTAAGGGTGCAAGACTAAGAGCCTCAGGCCCCTCACCATGGTACCGCACAAGAATCCCTGCTAAGAGTAAGAGTCCGGAAGATACATGAAAGAATAGGTAGCGGAAACCAGCTTCTTCTGCCTGTTTGGTTCTCTTTCCCCAAATTTGAAAGACCGAGGTGATGGCTAATCCCTCCCACCATAAAAACAGGGAGAGCATATCTCCGGCAAAAGCCACTCCCACCGCAGTTGCGGCATAGAGTAAAGACATCGAAACCTGCCAAGGATCCCGCAGATGAAAGGAATAAACCCCAGCAATCAAGGCGGCAATATGAAAGAGATACCCAAAGAGTTTAGCCTGTTGATCGACCACCACCCCGAGAATTTCATAGCCGAACAATTGAAGGGTGGATGCAGCTCCGACCTCCAAATTTGCAACATACCCAAGTCCAAACAACGGTGCTAGAACCAAGGCACAGGAGGCATAACGTCCGCGAAGAACAGCCGCTGCCAATCCTCCTATCAATAAGGCGGTGGCAGGATGTGTGCCGATTTCAAGGGTGGATGCGAGTGTCATCATCTTACTTATCCCAGTAGTCTTCCTCCCGCATTAATAATTTCTTACCTTTCCAATTCCGCATAAGTTTGGAGATATAAACCATTCCTACACAGGCCAGAAAACCGTATAAACCATAGAAGGCAGGAAGCGTCTCGATTGCGTGGATTCCGACCTCTTCCGAGAAAGCGGCGTGCTTATGCCAACCCATGCTAAAAACCACGTCGACCAGAATAACTAATCCGCATAATCCATAAAACCAGCGAATGATTTTGCGTACATTTTCCGGTTGGTCCAACCAACGGGGATCTTCCTTGGGCTTACGGGTTTTAGAATGAGCACTCATCAATTGAAATCATTAATTGCTTCATGGTTGCAGACCGACCATTTGCAAAAGGCTATCGGACCAGAAAAAGAGAAGGAAACAACCAAGAGCAGTTAAAAGCAAGGGAACTACACAAGGCCATGGAGCTTCCTTTAAAGCTGAATCTTTTTCCGTATCCGGTGTTCGAAAAAAGGCAGTTACCGCAACTGGAAGCAGATAAAAAACATTAAGAAGTGAACTAATTAACAAAACAACCACCACCCACATGGCATCACGGTCGAGTGCTCCGAGAGCAAGATACCATTTGCTGATAAAGCCACCTAGGGGAGGTAGGCCGATTACACTGAGTGAACCAATCATAAACGCACCCATAGTAAGGGGCATTTTGCGGCCGATACCACGTAATTCACTGACATATTTTTTTCCGGAGGCCACAAAGATTGCACCCGCACAAAAGAATAAGGTGATTTTCCCACAAGCATGCATGGCAATATGCAAGACTGCCCCACCCTGTCCACGGTCTGTGGCTATGGCTGCCCCTAGTACAATGTATCCGAGTTGTCCGACAGTGGAAAATGCCAATCGGCGCTTTAAATTATCTTGAGATAACGCAATCAGGGAGGAAATAATAATGGTGGCAGAAGCAATAACCATGGCCCATTCCTCCCCCCCCATCTTGGCAAGAACTTCGGGACCAAAAACATCTGCATACACACGGTACAAACAAAATACACCGACCTTGACCACGGCGACGGCATGGAGCAAAGCAGAGACCGGAGTTGGTGCAACCATTGCTCCAGGTAACCAGGAATGTGCCGGCATTAACCCGGCTTTGGCAAAACCAAATGTGAAAAGAAAGAGAAGAACGATCTGAGTCGTTTCCCCAAAGTTGCCAACCTTGCCCACATCAGCCATGAAATCCATCGTCATGCTCCCCCCATCCAACCAAACATAGCACCAACTTAGGGCAGGAAGAAGAAGGCAAAGGGAAGTAAAGAGAAGGTATCCTAGGTAAGTTCGTCCACCTGTCCGTGCCTGCTTATCCTGCATATGGGTAACCAAGGGAAAGGTCGATACCGAGAGCATTTCATAAAAGAAATAAATGGTCAAAAGGTTGGCCGAGAAAGCAACCCCCATCGTGGCGGATAAAGAGAGGGCAAAGAAGGAATAAAATCGGGTTTGGGCATGTTCATGCAAACCTCGCATGTAGCCCACAGCATAGAGGGTCGTAGCAATCCAAAGCACAGAAGCAACACAGGCAAAGAGTAGACCAGGACCATCGACCCGTAGGAGCATGGGAACATGGGAAAAGATCTGCCAAATGTGAAACTCCACGACCGCTCCGCTCAAAATAATCGGCACGAGCGAAAGGACGACTGCTGCCTGAACAGATGCCGCAATGAAGGTGAACATTTCCCGTAAATTAGCTCGTTTTTCTCCCGCCCAAATAATACCGATTATACCCGCCCATGGGGCAAGCAATGCAATGAGCGGACGAATATCTTCGACTATTACGGGATCGTTCATTCGTACTTCACTCCGGTTGGAAGATTAAAAGGTTGAAGGAACACTTCGATTTGATTGACCACCTCCTGATTATACACGCCCACAAGCAATACAACGGATGCCGCCAGTAAAAGCGGAATCAGCATGCTCAGGGGGGCCTCATCAAAACGGGTTTGCTGCTTGGTTAACCCGAGGTCGCCATGGCCCTTGCCAAGGTTTTTCCCGCTCTCGTCTACCGCGAGGTGTATACGTTCAATCAATCGGAAAAAGAGGACAACCATGACCATGGTGGAAAACATCAGGGTAATCATATATTCCCAGCGTCCAGAAACCATTCCCCCGGTAATTAAATACCACTTACTGAAAAAGCCACAGGTTGGAGGTAGTCCGATAATGGAAAATCCACCGATAAAGAAACCGATCATAGTCAGTGGCATCTTGGCAAATAATCCACGAAGCCCATTAAAGTGTGTCGTCTTACACTTTTCCAGTATGATTCCCGCACCCAAAAAAAGACAAAGCGTCATGCAGGCATCACTTATAATATGAAACACCGAACCAATCAGTCCGTAGTAATTATAAATCCATACACCGCCGACCATGTATCCGACCTCAGCCACAATCAAGTAGGCAAGCATGCGCTTGATCTCGCGCTGGGCAAGTGCCATGACTGCCGCACAGACGATGGCCACCACCACTAACCAAGGAAGAAACTCCGTCCACCAGGTTGATTCAAAAGAAAATTCCACCCCGAAAACGGTAAGCACCATACGGATCATCACATAGATCATTACCTTAGTGACAAGCGGGGCAAGCAGACAGGATGTAGTCGTGGGTGCATGGCAATAGGCATTGGGTAACCACGCATGAAAGGGGAAAAAGGCCATTTTAATAAGAATGCCCAGCAGGACCAAAACAAAGGCGACTTGCATTGCTGGAGAATCGAACAAGCCATGAGCCTCAATGGCTTCCCGTATACCCACCATATTAAGCGTGCCAGTTTTTAGGTAAAGATATCCGACTCCTAGAAGATAAAATGAAGCACCGATCGTTCCCAGAATGATATAATTAAAAGTGGCTGCCGCTGCCCGGTTTGTTCCAAGGGCAATAAGCCCGTAACCCGTTAAGGCTGCCACCTCAATTAGGACATAAAGATTAAAAGCATCTCCAGTAAGAGCAATTCCAGCAAGTCCAGAAATCTGCAAAAGAAAAAGTCCGTAATACATCGGTTCCTTACCGGGTGTTTCCCTTTGCACAGGAACTTTTGAATAGAGAGCCACAATTAAGCCAACACCAGTTACAACCAGGGCAATCAAAGCACCGAGTAAATCGGCTCGAAATTCAATACCGACTCCTCTGGGGAACAAATCGAGTGACCAACCACCAAGAATGTATGAAACTTCATGAACCGGAGACTCAATGGCTTGAAATAAAGTATCTACCGATACCCAAACCGTAGCCAGCATCGAAAGTACCGATACTGGATAACAAATCTTCTTGGACAATGCACCCCCTAAGGCACAGGCAACTGCTCCAAAAAGTGGAAATAAAACAATCCAAACAATAGAATCGCTCATCAGGATTTATCCTCCTTTGGCTTTCTTGCTGGCCGTCTTCTCTTAACAGGTTTGGGCTTATCGTTTTCCTTATTCAAGGATTTGGCCTGTTCTTTAGCAGGGCCATTTGTTTTTGTTCTGCTTTTCGATGCCTGTCGACGGCGGGGAGTAGGCTTATCGGATTTTGTTTTCTCGGTCGTTTGGCCTCGTTTGGACTGCCCTGCAGGTCCTCCTTTGTTGGCCGGGTTTCGTCTCCTGGGTCTACGTTTGTTCGAACCTCTTGCTTTACGAGAATCTTCCCGCTCAAGTTTTTCCAACAGTTCATCCTCCTCTACGGTGCCATATCCACGATAAATTCGTAAACATACAGAAAGTGCAAGACCGAGTGTGGCCACCCCAACCACAATTGCGGTGAGCATTAATACATGGGGTAAGGGATTGGTATAGTTCGGCACAGCGGAAGCTTCCAACACCTTAGGACCGTGAGAAAGCAACTCCGTATAGTTGGAATCAACCTGTGCATGCGAACCGTGCGGGTCATGCTCCGGTAAATAAATGGGTATGGTTGCTCCTTCCTTTACCCCAATCGAAACATAAAACAAAATAATCGCAGTTTGAAAAATCGACATTCCAATCAATTTTTTGATCAAATTGTTCTTGGCGATCATCGCCCATAATCCAATCAATAATAGAACAACATAGATAAAATAATTTAACCGCTCGACCAGCAATTGATTGAATATGGAACCGTCTTCGAACATCAAAATCTATTATTTTTTGGGCTCACAGACCATCCCGCATCCGTCCATCGGTCGATAGACTTGCATAGAGGGCAAACATAATCGCAGTTACCGTAAACCCTACCCCGATTTCGACGCCAAGCATGGCATGATAACGAGCCATTTCCGGACTAACTGGAAAGATCTTGGCTAAATGGGCGTAATCCAAGAATTCTCCCCCAAGAAATAGCGATAACAGACCAATGCCTGCATAAATTACAATTCCAAGAGCAGCTACGGTAAAACAACGTTCGATTGGAAATCGGGCAAGGGCAGTTTTTAAATCCCATGACAGGGCAATAAGAATAAAACTCGCCCCCATTGTCACTCCTCCCTGAAAGCCTCCACCCGGGCTGACATGCCCGTGGGCTAAGACATAGAAGGCGAAAATTTGGATAACTGGTACGATCAAACGAACGGTATTGGTAACAATCAAATCAGGCTCAAAATCAACTACAAATTCCCGATCCCGTGTCCTACTTTTAGGACCACCACGCAGAATTGAAAAAACGGCCAAGCCAGCAATAAAGACAACCACAGTTTCAAACATGGTGTCAAAGCCCCGGTAATCAGCCAATACCGCAGTGACCATGTTAGGAACTTCTGTATCCACTCCAGTATTGGCAATAAAATGGGAAGCTACCGGAGAGGAAGATGCGGGTGATTGTGGATCACCCCAGGCAGGAAAATCTTTAGCAGCCCAAGCGAGAAGCAATCCGATACAAAGGACAAGAATGAAAGCAGTCTTCTTCATATTAATCCTTCGCCTTGCGTTTAAGATTAAACACCGTCGCAATCAAGACCACTGTACTTACACCTGCACCAACGGTTGCCTCGGTAAAGGCAACATCAACCGCGCCCATTTCTGCCCATAGCAAACACATTAAAAAACTGTAAATAGCAAAAACGACGGCAGCTACAACCAAGTCGCGAACCCATAAACTAAGAACAGCAACCACTACGAGTAGGCAAAGAATCAAGGTATTGAATAATTCGAGGCCCATTTCTTATTTGCTTTTTGATTTAGCCCTGCGCTTTCTCAATTTATTTAAATCCTCTTCGCCGAGGGGCATTTCATCATCCTCAAAGGCTGCACGCATTAATGCATGCGAGCTAGTTGGTGTAGTAATGAATATAAAAAGAACAATGCCCAGTATCTTTAAAAGTAATAACCAACTGTTCGCGGAAAAATCTTCCATCATTACCAAGCCAAAACCAGTCAACATAAGCATGGTGGATAAGGTATCCCCTTTTCCCGCCGCATGCATACGCGTATAAAAATCAGGAAAGCGTACTACCCCGACTGCGGTACCAAGAAAAAAGATAAGCCCGACAATTCCCATACTCACACCAATCGCATGGACAAGAAACCAACCCGGACTGTTTACCGGTTCCGCAAGCACTGCAGATGCGAGTGTATCGATCAAGCCTTTAGCCTCCTTCTTGGTTTGGCCTTATCTTTTTCCATCTCCTGCAAAGGAACGGTACGATTAAAATAACGAGATACCACAATCGCACCCACAAAATTGAGCAAGGCATAAGCGATGGCAAAATCGACAAACATATCAACCCGGTCGAATAAAGTACCAATGATCACGAGAATAACTGCGGTTTTTGTCCCAATTACATTAGCACACAAAATACGATCAAATCCGGTCGGCCCCACAATAATTCGGTAAAGAATAGGAATCATCAAGACGAGCAGGGATGCCCCCATAATAATGGCAAACCATTCCTTCATCGTTTTATTTTCTTTCTTTTTAACACATCGGGTTCGAAAACCTCTGCTACTTTACGCTCAATCGCCCCCTCCATAAGATCATCCTCGAGAAATTGGCTCATGGTATGAACATGAAACACATCGCCTCGAATCAACATCGTAATTGTGCCTGGAGTTAGGGTTATGGAATTGGCAAAAACAAATTTAGCAAAATCCGTTTTTAAATAAGTCTTAATGGTTACAATACGCGGAGCCACTTCCTCATACCCAGTACGGGTCATAGCTAATTTAAAAACATGCAGGTTGGCTTTGATTATTTCTACAATTAACCAGGGGATGTATTGTAAAAATGCACCTGCTTCACGCATCCGTTCTTCCCAGGTTTTTGAACGGTCATGAAAAAGAAAATCCTGAGAAATCCAAGTAATGAATAAACTGCTTACAACTCCGAGTCCCAAGTGAAACGCATCAAACTTCCCGGAAAATACAATCCAGTTTGAAAGGAGCAGAAAGAAGACAACAATGGGATACACGAGAAATTTACTAATTAGTTCAAATCTAACTAAAAAAAGATATTTTAAAATTGGGGCAACCTAGATCGAAATTTTATTAATCGATATTTAACTAAACCGTAAAAGAAAATTAAAATAATCAATGCTTTCTCTACTTGATTCTGTTTTAAGTACAACTAGATTGTTTTAAATGATTATCCTCTTATCACCCGCTAAAACCTTGGATTTTGATAGCCCTTCTATCTGCGAGATCTGCACGAAACCGGATTTTCTTAATTTTTCAAATGCTTTGATTGGCGGACTTTCCAAATTATCAACTGAAGAAATTAGTTCTTTGATGGGATTAAGCTCAAAACTTGCCCAGCTCAATTATGAAAGATTTCAGAGTTGGACCAAAGAGCATCAGGTTGAAAACTCAAAGCAAGCCCTTATGGCTTTCAAAGGAGATGTTTATGAAGGGTTAAAGGCATGGGAATTCGATAAAAAAGATTTTGAATATGCCCAGTCTAACTTACGAATACTTTCAGGACTTTATGGCCTCCTCAAACCACTCGACCTTATCCAGCCCTACAGACTAGAAATGGGTACGGCCTACTCAAACCCTGCAGGCAGAGATCTTTACGCTTTTTGGGGCGATCGTTTAGCCGATAGCATTCGCAAAGATCTCCATCATTCTGGAAATAATGCGGTGATTAATCTGGCGTCCCTGGAATATTCAAAGGCCGCTCAATTAAACAAGGTAGATACCCAAATCATTTCTCCCGTCTTCAAGGATGAGAAAAATGGAAAGTTTAAAATAATTAGTTTTTATGCGAAAAGAGCCCGCGGTCTTATGGCCAACTTTTTAATTTCCAAGCAAATAAAAAAGCCCGAAGGCTTGAAAAGATTTGCGGCAAACGGGTATGTCTACTCCGAAGATGAATCCACTTTGGAATCTCCCGTTTTTACAAGATCAGAAAAGCAGCGGGCTGCTGCATAGATCAGTTTTTAGGTTTCTTTTCGTTTGTAGCTGCTGCATTTTTTAATCGAGAAGCAACCGATTTCCTTTGCATGTCTCTGTAATAGGAAACATTGCCACGCCGCTTACTAAGCCCTTTACCAGACTTCCCTCCCCTACTTCCCATTTGGGCAGCTGCCTGGTTGAGAGGCTCTTTCCGTTGGTCTCCCATTCTAGCGATCCATACGGTCGAAGATTTCCAGCATTCGGTTTAATCGATTGTTTGATTCTTCCATCATCGCAAGTATGCGGTTTGCCCGTTCCTGATTGGTTTCATTCTCAATCACTGGAATAAACAAACCTCGTGTATCTCTAATTTCAGGGGCGTTTCGATTATTGATATCGATGATTCCTTGTTGATTTTGCCAATTTTCACTTTTCACACCCATGCCTTCTTTCTTTTGCACAAACGCTTGTGCAAAACAAGAGTAAAAATAAAAAAGTTATTCACGAAGATTTTTTTATTTTTTTAAGAAAATTTAATCAAAAGACGATTTTTCAACTCATATAATCCATCTTCTAAAATTGCGGAAATTGGCAAAATATCGATTTCAGGAAAATGTTTCTTAAAAAGGATTAGATTGTTTTGGGCTTCTTCCTCATCAATCTTATTTCCCACAACTAAAAATTTCTTTTCCAAAAGACGGGGATCGTACTCACCAAGTTCTTTTTGCAAATGAGCAAAGTCATCAATGGGCGAGCGACCATCCGTAGCCGCCAGGTCGAGCAGGAAAAGAATCAAATGACATCTTTCAACATGCCTTAAAAAACGGTGGCCAAGACCACGATTTTCGGCCGCACCTTCAATCAGACCAGGAACATCGGCCATGGTAATTGTTTTAAATTCCTCAGCGTAATCTATTACACCGACTGTTGGCACAAGGGTGGTAAATGGGTACGCATCCACTTTGGGAGAGGCGTTGGACATTATGTTGAGTAGTGTGGACTTCCCTGCATTGGGAAAGCCGACCAAACCGACATCAGCAATAGTTTTGAGAGTAAAAACAAACTCACCCTCCATACCCGGCTTACCCTCTGTAAACTGGCGCGGTGTCTGATTAACAGAGGATTTAAAAGTCGCATTCCCTCGCCCTCCTTTTCCACCTTCGAGAATGAGAATTTCCTGCTCATGGTTCATTAGTTCGCAAATTATCTCACCTGTTTCCAAATCTCGGACTTCAGTGCCCAGAGGAACTTTTAGAATGCAGGGTACACCTCCCCTACCGTTTTGATCGCTCCCACGGCCTGGTTCTCCATTTTTTGCCTTCCATTGCTTTTTAAAATGAAAGGTTCTTAAATCTGAAACATTTTCATCCGCCTGCAATATCACTTCTCCACCCTTGCCCCCGTTGCCTCCGTTCGGACCACCCTTGGGAATATATTTCTGCCTCAAGAAGGACATGCAACCATCCCCTCCATTACCGGCTTTAAGAATAACTTTAGTTTCGTCGAAGAACATATATTTATGGGTAAAAGAGAGAGGAAAGCTTTAACACCTAACCCAAGCTTCCAAAATAGACAATCGTACAAAAACAAGAAAGCCCGCAAATAAATGCGGGCTTTCTAAATTTTCATCCCCTTCGATGAAAGGGATCTCGTACACTAAGAATTAATACCTGTAATGTTCAGGTTTGTAGGGACCTTCGACAGGAACACCAATATAATCTGCCTGATCTGTGGATAATTGGGTAAGTTTTGCTCCAAGTTTGTCTAAATGCAAACGGGCAACTTCCTCATCAAGTTCCTTACTTAAGCGTGTTACTCCAATATCACGGTCAGGGTTGTTACGAATGTCAATCTGAGCGATTGTTTGGTTGGTAAAACTATTCGACATAACAAAACTTGGATGACCGGTAGCACAACCAAGGTTAATCAAGCGACCTTCAGCCAAAAGGTAGATGCTGCGGCCATCAGGAAAAGTAAAGCGACTAACAGGGCCACCTGGAATGTGATCTTCTTTAATAATTTCCTTCTTCACGCCGGGCATATTTTCCAATTCAGCGACTTGTATTTCATTGTCAAAGTGACCAATATTACAAACGATTGCTTGGTCTTTCATTTTGCTCATGTGCTCAGCAGTGATGATATCTTTGTTTCCGGTTGTAGTCACAAAAATATCAGCAGACTCGAGAGCATCCTCAATGGTGGTGACTTGGAATCCAGCCATGCATGCCTGAAGAGCACAAATTGGATCAACCTCCGAAACCATAACGCGAGCTTTCTCATTAAAGAGAGAATCAGCAGAACCTTTGCCTACATCACCAAACCCACAAATCATGGCAACTTTACCAGAGATCATAACATCCATAGCACGCTTAATACCGTCTACTAAAGAATGCCTGCAACCGTAGTTATTATCAAATTTTGACTTGGTTACAGAGTCATTAACATTGATTGCTTGAAAGAGAAGTTTTCCTTGCTCTTCCATTTCGATCAGACGATGAACACCCGTAGTGGTTTCTTCAGATACACCAACTACGCCTTGTGCAACTTGTGCCCAATGACCGGGTTTTTCGGCAAGAGTCTTGATAAGCAGTTTTTTGATCACTGCTTCCTCTTCACTGTCAGCTGGTGTGTTTACCCAATCCGAGCCGTTTTCCAACTCAAGCCCTTTGTGGATGAGCAGGGTGGCATCTCCACCATCGTCAACAATTTGATCAGGACCAGAACCGTCAGGCCATGTAAGAGCATTCCATGTACAATCCCAATATTCGTCCAAGGTTTCCCCCTTCCACGCAAATACTGGAACACCTGCTGCAGCAATAGCGGCTGCTGCATGGTCTTGGGTAGAGAAAATGTTGCATGAACACCAACGCACATCAGCTCCCAATTCGATTAATGTTTCAATCAGAACGGCAGTCTGGATAGTCATGTGCAAGGAACCCATGATCTTTACACCCGCAAGTGGTTTTGACGGGCCATATTTCGCACGAGTGGCCATGAGGCCAGGCATTTCGTGCTCGGCAATAGAGATTTCCTTACGACCAAATTCGGCCAAGGTCATATCGGCGACTTTGTAGTCAAGCGATGCAGGGGCGAGGGTATCTGTAGTAGTTGTCATAAATTATAAATCGAATGGAGTTGTTGTTTGGATGACTTAAATTTGTTTTTTAATTAGCTAATCGCATTCCGAAGCGAATCGGCCCGAGTTGTTTCTTCCCAAGGCAGATCGGTCTTACCAAAATGGCCGTAATGAGTGGTTTCACGGTAGAAAGGTCGGAGCAGATTTAACTGAGATACAATTTCTGCAGGCTTGAAAGAAAATACTTCCCGAACAGCCTGTTCAATTTTTCCTTCTTCCACTTTCTCGGTACCAAAACAATCCAGGGTTATACTCGTGGGCTCAGGATGTCCAATTGCATAAGCTAGTTGGATTTCCACCCGCTCGGCAAGACCCGCGGCAACTACATTCTTAGCCACCCAGCGGCACATGTAAGCAGCCGAGCGATCCACTTTGCTGGGGTCTTTACCAGAAAAAGCACCGCCACCATGCCTACCCCAACCACCGTAGGTATCGACGATAATCTTTCTGCCAGTGAGCCCGGAATCTCCTTGTGGACCCCCAATCACAAAACGACCTGTTGGGTTGATTAAAAACTCTGTATCTGATGAAAGTAATTCTTGTGGTAGAGAAGGTTTGATAACTTCTTCACTTATAAAATCACGAATGGTTTCATTTGTTACATCAGCGGCGTGCTGGGTAGACACGACCACATTTTTGATGCCTACCATTTTTCCGCTTTCATACTGTAATGCCACTTGGGATTTACAATCTGGACGCAACCAAGGTGCTTTTTCTCCCGCGTGCCTGAGGTCAGCCATGCGGCGTAAAATACGATGTGCGAACATGACTGGGGCCGGCATGAGCTCATCGGTCTCGTTGCATGCATATCCAAACATGATGCCTTGATCTCCAGCTCCTTGTTCAGCAGTAGCCTTACCATCGGCCGCGGATGCATCAACGCCTTGCCCGATATCGCGCGATTGTGCTGTGAGCTGGTTGGTGATGAAAACTTGATCAGCATGAAAGACATCGTCATCATTTATATAACCAATCTTACGAATCGCCTCGCGTACTACATCTTCATAATCGAATTTCGCAT
>JABBBW010000118.1 GCA_018607205.1 Opitutales bacterium
GGCTGTGAGGATGCGAGGGTGATCAAGCGAAAGGTTGGGCTTTCTCTTCCTCAAAATGAAATTCCTGAGATTGTGGATTGGTTGGAAACCTTAGCCCCTAATATTCAAGTTCGTTTAGATCCCAACGAAAGTTTTTCCAGAGATGATTTATTGTTATGGATAGATGCCTTGCAGCAATACCGGTCAGTTCAATTCATTGAACAACCAACTGGGCCCACTGATGACGAATGGTTATTTAAATTCGCTGAGGATTCCCCAGTTCCGATTGCTTTGGATGAGGGACTTTCCCGGATTAAGTCTTTTGAAGAGTTCGTAAACCTTCCTTCCCAACTATATTTGGTAATTAAGCCCCTTTTATTCCCTAATTGGGGAAAGACCTTAAATTTATTAACCGATCAATTCGAGCGGGTTATTTTTTCAACCGCTTTTGAAAGTCCCTTTGGTTATGAAGCTTTATTAAGGTTGAGTTCTCATTCTTTAATGACTCCTGGATTGGAACGTTCCTGTTTTCGTGGAAACCAATATGAATTCATGGAACATCATCTTGACACTCTTACCAGTCCTTGCGTTTCGAACCATAAACTCGTCGAATTATGGGATAGAACTTTCGCCCTATGAATAACCCTTACGCTACCTTACCTGATAATTGGACTTCTTCCTCCAGTAAACGGGGTCTTCAATTGATTATATACGCCCAAAGAGTATTAGATGTTTTGAAAAAGGGTTTTTCTGTTCAATTTGCTTCAGACCAAGCAGTTCAATATGGCAAGTCTATGGAAAGAGTACGGTTACGCTTTTTATCTGGGGGTACCAGTGGTCAGCCAGAATTTGTGGAGCATAGTCATGACACTTTGCAATCAGCTGTCGGAGGTTTAGCTTCGCGTATCGGAGATCAGGCGATGAACTCCATTTGTTGTTTACCCCTTTGGCATGTGGGTGGATGGATGCAATTAGAAAGAGCCTGGAGTACTGGTGGAAAAGTATATTTCTGTGATTATCGGGATCTTGAAAATCCAAAGGTTGCAGCAAAAGTATCCGGGAATTTAATATCTTTGGTTCCAGCACAGTTGCATGAACTTATGAAATCACCGACCGCCATAACTGCATTGAGCGAAGCCCGTGGCATTTTTGTTGGTGGAGCCGGAATGAATTCACATTTAGTTGATGTTTCCCGTTCTCTTAATTTGCCCGTTTGTCCATGTTATGGTTCATCGGAAACGGCCGGGATGATAACCTTGCTCGAATCAAGTTCTTTTCTTGTTGGAATAAATGGAGTGGGCCCTTGTTTACCCCATGCAGAAGTTAGGCTTTCAGAGAAGAATCAACAAGTTTTGATTAAATCTTCAAGTCTTTGTATTAGACGGGGTAAGCGTACTTTCGCAACAAATGAATGGTTGCAAACCCCAGATTTTGGAAAAATCGATCCTTCAGGAAATTTAATTATAGAGGGACGTTTGGATCGTCTAATTAACACGGGAGGAGAAAAGGTTGATCCAACTAGGATCGAAACGATATTACATTCCACAGGCCTTATCGAAAATTGTTTGGTATATGGAGTTTCCGATCAAAAATGGGGGCAAAGAGTTGTCGCATGTATCACCCCGGCAGATGTGAACCTAAAATACCTTAAACAAGAAGTTAAAAAGAAGCTTTTAGGGCCGATGATGCCCAAGGAGTGGATAAAAACAGATAAGATCCCAATGTCAGAAATGGGAAAGCCTAATTATACCTTAGAATGATAAGAAGGAGAAGATTAGATCTTGTCTACGATCTTGTCAGCTAACCCATATTCAATTGCTTCTTCAGCATTGAGGTAAAAATCCCGATCTGTATCTTGTTGGATTTTTTCCATGGGTTGTCCTGAAGTGCGGGCCAAAATCGTGTTGAGTTCTTCTCGTAAACGCTCCATCTCCTGAGCCTGTATATTAATATCCACAGCTGCCGCCACCATTCTTCCTGTAATCAAGGGTTGGTGGATGAGGACTCGCGAGTGAGGATATAAGAAGCGTCTACCCTTCGATGCCCCGCAGAGCAATATCGACCCCATACTTGCGGCCATACCAGTCACCACCACTTTGATCGGTGAGCTGATCAGTTGCATAGTATCAAAAATGGCCATACCTGCAGTGATTGAGCCCCCAGGAGAATTGATATAAAAGGTAATTTCTTTTCCTGGATCAGTGGCTTCCAAATGGAGAAGTTTCTCGGTGATATCCCGGGCGGATTTGTCACTAACTTCTCCCCATAGAAAGATCTTACGATCTTCAATGAACTTTGATTGTATAGCCTCAGCGACCGATGCGGCTTTCTTTTCCTTTTCTTTGTCTTCGCTCATGAAAGTGAATATGTATATCGGACTATATGTTTTTGTCGAGCATCTCGATTCTTCGTATATGTCGATCGCCTTCAAAATCAGCATTTAGCCAGGTATCGATAATATTTAATGCAAGTTCCTGACTGATCTGTCTTTGGCCAATAGAAAGAACATTTGCGTTGTTGTGTTCTTTAGCCAAACGGGCGGTTTCTTCACTCCAGCAAAGGGCACACCGTACCCCCTTTACTTTATTTGCCGCCATGGCTTCACCATTTCCACTTCCTCCAAAGACTACACCAAGATCACAAGATCCATCGGCAACAGATTCTGCAGCTGGTCGTACGAAAGTCGGGTAATCTACGGATTCTTCGGAAAAAGTTCCAAAGTCTTGCACCTCATGGCCTAGTTTTTGCAGGTGTTCTTTGACAGCTTCTTTATAATTAAATCCAGCATGGTCTGTACCAAGAGCAATTTTCATTATCTTTTGAGGTGTTTGAGTATGCCTTTTAAATGAGGCCAAGTTCCATTTTACCTTCCTCGGAAATCAAGTCCTGGGTCCATGGAGGATCCCAAACTATTTCCACCTCTGCATGATCAATGCCTGGAAGTTCTAGTACTTTTCCTTTGCAGTCATCTGCAATGACTGGTCCCATACCACATCCCGGGGCGGTAAGAGTCAGATCAACATAGGCCACACGACCATGGTCTTTTGTATCCTCTAATTCCACCCGGTAAATTAAGCCGAGGTCGACCACATTTACGGGAATTTCAGGATCGAAAACGGTCTTTAGGTTTTCTTTAATCTCCTCAACGCTTGCAGGCTTAGCATTTCCATCATCAGGTAGCTTGGACGCTTCTTTAAGATCTTCGCCCAAGGAATCGGCATCGCGGGCAGCAATCCGGTACATTCCCTGGAGGGTCATAACGGTGAAGTTTCCACCGAGCCGGTGGGTGATGGTAACTTTTTCCCCACGACCTAAGGTAAATTCCTCACCGTGTGGGATTAAAGTAGCAACTACATCACGGGTAAGTTCAACTTCTTGTTGGCTCATATATTTAAATAGCTAGGACGCAAAAGAAGATTCCAGGCATTGCATAGCCCATTCTCTGCTGTTTTTATCGTTTATCCCCATCAATGGCTCGTTAAGGAATCCAAGGGCAATTAATTTTTCCGACTTTTCTGAAGTAATTCCTCGGCTTTGTAGATAGAATAAATCCTGAGGATCAATCCTGCTGGTGGTGGCACCATGACTGCATTTGACTTCGTTTGCTAAAATTTCCAACCCAGGTAGAGAGTCTGCTTTACCTTCCGATCCGAGAAGCAAGTTGCGATTGGTTTGATAAGCGTCGGTATGCTGAGCTTTTTCCTCCACTTTGATTAATCCTGAAAAGATCGATTTAGACTGGTTGCACAAAACATTTTTGCAAAGCAAGTTGCTCGTGCAGTGAGGGGCTTCATGTACCTGAATGGTCCGTTGGTCAAAAAGCTGATCATTCCTACCAAGGTAAACTGAGCCGTAATCAAAATTAGCCCCTTCTCCCTGCAAAACACCTTTAGACTCAATGCGGGATTGGCCGGATCCAAGATGTAAACTAACTGTGTTTAAGTTGGCATTTTTCCCAACAATAAAATTTTCCATTTGTACCAGAGAGGAACTCTGGGAACATTCTTGTAGGACCACTCGATTTAGGCGGGCACCTTCCCCTAGGCGTACTTTTAAAAGATTGGAAATGTGACCACCCGGATTACGTGGATGTGCCGTAAATTTTTCAATTAAGGTGACCTCTGCATGAGCTTCCAGTTCGATGAGGTTGTGATGAAACGCGATTTTGCCTGCCTCTGGTTCCCGATGCTCAATGATTACAGGGTCATCTGATCGTGCTGAAGCCTGGGCACGCAGTATAAACCCTGTTTCTGCAAAGGCCCCGGTTAGCAAGGAGTAATCATCAGCCCCTAAATTTGGACCGGAAATTTTAGGAAGCAGCGAGATTGAATGAGCTTGGTCAAGGATCAACCGATCCAAAAGATCAAAGGATATACCATCCACGGTGCTGGCAGATTCGATTAGCAGAGATTCTTTTGCGTTTGCTAATCCGTCGATTTTGGTAAGTCCAAAACGAGCGCGAGGTGAAAAACGCCATCTCTCATCTTTGAGAACCCTTTTAGGTAGGTTGGAGAATTGTTCCCAACATTCTTTACGGTAATCGGCCAACCAACCGGGTTCCCAGGATCTGCCTTCAGCAAAGAGTTCGAAGGTTTGGGGTTGATCGAATGAGAAAGGAGGCATGGAAACCGGTGATGTAAGAATTTCTTGGCTCATGACGACGAATTATCCTACGGAGCCCTCCATCTCCAGATCAATCAGGCGTTTTAGTTCCACACTGTATTCCATCGGGAATTCTCGAATCAGATCATTAACGAATCCATTTACGCACAAACTCATCGCTTCTGCTTCACCTAATCCACGTTGTTTCATGTAAAATATTTGCTCAGCACTGACCTTGGAAACACTGGCTTCATGCTGGACTGAATTAGCATCTCCTTGCACGGTAATGGCAGGATAGGTGTCAGTTTGGCTTTTGTTGTTAATCAACAGGGCATCGCATTCGGTATTATTTTTACAGCCCTTTAAATGACCGGGCATTTGCACCAGTCCGCGGTAAGAAGAACGACCGTCACCAATGGAAATAGACTTGGAAACTACATTACTGGTGGTTTCATCCGCTGCATGAACCATTTTTGCTCCGGTGTCCTGATGCTGGCCATCATTTGCCAAGGCTATGGAAACAACTTCGCCCCGGGCTTTTCTTCCCTTTAAAATAACTCCAGGATATTTCATTGTTAGGCGAGAACCGATATTACAATCGATCCATCTTACCTCAGCCTCTTCCTCGGCGATTGCACGTTTGGTAACCAAATTAAATACATTGTTTGACCAGTTTTGAACGGTTACATATTGGATTTTAGCTCCCTTTAGTGCGACCAATTCAACCACTGCACTGTGAAGGGTTGATGTTTCGAATTTTGGTGCAGTGCAACCTTCCATATACATTACTTCAGATCCTTCATCTGCAATGATTAAGGTGCGTTCAAATTGACCAAAATTTTCTGCATTAATACGGAAATAAGCCTGAAGAGGCTGAGCAAGTTTAACTCCCGGTGGAATATAAATAAAACTACCTCCGCTAAATACCGCACTATTTAGAGCTGAAAATTTGTTGTCTGAGGTTGGGATAACTTTTCCGAACCATTTGCGGAATATTTCCGGATGTTCTTTTAAACCCTCCGTTGAACCTACGAAGATAACTCCTTCTTTTGCTAGGTCCTCCTTCATATTCGAGTAAGCCGCTTCACTGTCGAACTGGGCTTCCACGCCGGCAAGAAACTTTCTTTCCTGCTCAGGGATACCCAAGCGCTCAAAAGTGTTTTTGATATCATCCGGTACCTCGTCCCATGTCCGGCTTGGTTGCTGACCTTTTGACAAGTAATAACGGATGACATCGAAATTAATATTTTTCAGGTCATCGGTTGCCCAATGAGTAGGCATAGGCTTTTTCTCGAAGGTGGATAATGCTTTTAATCTGAAATCAAGCATCCAAGGATCCTCTTTTTTAACCTCTGAAATGTAGCGGACTACATCTTCAGATAAACCGATACCGGCATCGAAGGTATAATCGGTATCGTAGTGAAAATCGCCTTTATCGCGGTCAACATCGAGTTGGGAAGGACTAATCATTTAAAAAGGGGTAGGGGGGTTAGGAAGCGACGGCTTCTTGCTTGATCCAATCGTATCCGCGATCTTCTAATTCAAGGGCAAGTTCCTTGCCACCAGTACGGACAATTTTTCCTTCTGACATCACATGGACATAATCCGGCACGATGTAATCTAAAAGTCTTTGATAATGCGTTATTACGAGGATTCCTCGCTCTGGATTGCGCATCCTGTTAACCCCGTCTGAAACCACGCGCAATGCGTCAATATCCAAACCGCTGTCTGTTTCATCCAAAATCGCATACTTAGGGCTTAACATCGACATTTGCAGGATTTCACAACGTTTCTTTTCACCGCCCGAAAATCCGTCATTAAGTGAACGGGAAGTAAATTTGCGGTCCATGCCCAAATCATCCATGTGAGCGTATAAATCTTTGTAATATTCAACAGCCTTTATTTTTTCGCCTTCTTTTAATCGAGCATTTAGAGCAGCTCTTATAAAGTTAGCGATACTTACACCTGGAACTTCCATCGGGTATTGAAATGCGAGAAATAATCCAAGCCTTGATATTTCATCAGGCTCCAACCCAAGCAGGCTGTCATCATCTAAGGTAGCGGTTCCACCTGTTACTTCGTAATCGGGATGACCAGACAATACCTTAGCCAAGGTACTCTTTCCACTTCCGTTCGGGCCCATGATTGCATGGACTTCGCCTTTGGGTATTTCCAGGGATAGTCCGCGGAGTATGCTTTTGTCGTCTATTGAGGCTTGTAGGTTATCGATTTTTAATGAGTTCACAATTGGTAGGTAGGTGTAAAAGATTTGAGCCGCTAATTATCTGAAGGTTTACCTGTTCCTGAAAAAGAAAGGTCCAAGTTTTCTGCTTCAAATCCTTCGGGTACAAGTGCTTGTATGAGAGATAATGTATTATTGTCGATTTCGACATCATAAATTTTGCCAGACTGAGTACACCTGAAATGAGCGTGAGGTGTAAGATTTGGACAATACCGGGTGGGGGATCGATCCATGTTAACTTGCCTGACCAAACCGCATCCAACTAAAGTCTCGAGGCAGTTGTAAACCGTAGCAAATGAAGTTCCTGGCAAATGCCTCTTAACTCGGTCATAAATATCATCAGCAGTTGGATGATCGCGCTTACCAAGAATTACTCCGTAAACGCAGGCTCTTTGTTTAGTCGGGCGTAGGCCTTTTTCACGAAGAGCTGAATTAAAAGTATCTTTGCTGGATGATGTAAGCGAATAAGGCATCGGGGACTTAAACTTATTCCATTTCAGATACTTCACAAGCTAAATTGGAATTATTCTAATTCCTGAAAGGCTTGGAGTGGCGGGTTTAAACCCGCAATTTCGTGAGTTAATAATCCGTGTAAGTAAACAAACCCCAAAAGAGAGTGGTTTTTCCACCCTGGTGATCTCTCCGGTTCACCAACTCATCAGAGCTTACACGAAAAGTTCCTGTTTCGATAGGAGTATAGGAAGCAGGTTCGTGAGTTATCACCCCTGCTAAATTTACCTTCTTAGAAAAGTATTTTTTAGGATTCAATCCACAACTAGATGAAGCCAAACTTACCAATGCAAGCAAGCAAAGAGGAAGAAGCCTTTTTTGCATCGTGAAGTATTTTCCCATCTAGAGTAATACAAAATTTTTCCTCACTCGGAGTCAACATGAACTTTGATCAAAAACTGGCTTGTTATTAGATTGTCCAGTAGTCGGCTAATGGCTAAGTTATTATATTTTAAAAATGAGTAATGAAAATAGCTTGATCGAGGAAATCATTTCCCTCTGCAAAAGGCGCGGATTTGTATTTCAATCATCTGAAATTTACGGCGGTTTTAATGGTTTCTTTGATTACGGCCCGCTTGGTGTGGAGTTGCGTAAGAATATAAAAGACGCCTGGTGGGAAGACATGGTGCGTCGTCGGGACGACATGGTGGGGCTCGATTCGAGCATCATCATGAATCCAAGGATATGGCAAGCTTCCGGACATGTGGACGGATTCACAGATCCAATGGTAGATTGTAAGGAGTCTAAAATGCGTTATCGCGCAGACCAGCTCTTTGCTGCAGAAGTTTTGGTGGACGGAGATTCCTTGGGTTGGATTTCTATGCTTGAGTCTGAATCCATGCATGACGATGCAACTAAAATGGCAGAATCTATCAAGCGAAAAGCAGCTAAACAAGGAAGCCTAGGTGAGCTTAAGCTTCTTCCTTACGACGAATTGTCAACTGAGCAGCAACAACTCGTGCCATCCCCAGCAACGGGCAAGCCGGGTTCTCTCACTCCTCCACGCGAATTCAATATGATGTTTGAGACAAATGTGGGAGCATTGAGAGATGGTTCTTCCAAATGTTACTTGCGTCCAGAAACAGCTCAGGGGATTTTTGCCAATTTTAAAAATATCGTGGATACAGGCCGCGTGAAAGTTCCTTTTGGCATTGCTCAAATTGGTAAGGCCTTTCGTAATGAAATTACCCCTCGAAATTTTATCTTTCGTTCGCGCGAATTTGAACAGATGGAAATTGAATACTTTATTCCGCCTGGAGACGAGCATTGGCCTCGCTATCATCGCGAATGGATTGATGCCCGAAAGAAATGGTTTCAATCGATTGGATTGACCTCAGATATGTTAGGGGAAGAGGTTCATCCCCAAAATAAACTCGCCCATTATGCTCAGGCTTGTACAGATATTACCTTTAAATTTCCTTTCGGTGAACATGAGCTCGAAGGAATTGCCGCTCGAGGAAACTTTGATCTCACTCAGCACCAGGAACACTCAGGCAAGAGCTTGGAGTATTTTGACGAGGGATTAAAAGAACGTTACCTACCAAATGTGATTGAACCCAGTCTTGGAGTAGACCGTACATTCCTGGCAGTTTTGTGTGCCGCCTATCAAATTGACGAAGTGGGTGGGGAAAAACGAACCGTTATGAAATTTCATCCGAGGGTCGCACCCATTAAGGCATCGGTTTTTCCTCTGGTTAAAAACAAACCGGAATTAGTGGAGAAGGCTCAATCTCTTTATCAACGATTACAAAGAAAATGGAATGTGATGTATGATCAGTCTGGAGCAATTGGTCGCCGTTACCGGCGGGCGGATGAAGCAGGTGTACCTTACGCATTAACCGTAGACTTTGATACTTTAGAAGGTGACGGATCAATCACCTTACGCGATCGGGATTCCACAAATCAGGAAAGACTGTCTGAGGACGAAGCGGTTGCTTATTTGGAAGAAAAAATAAACCCCTGAGCGCAAGAGTTATTCCCTTCCGCAGGTTTTTTTAAATAGCGGTTCATTAATCAGTTGGTTTCCAATCCTCTAATACTAGTTGGAGCGAACTACGTCCGTTCCAATAATTTCTTCTTAGTTTAAAGGCGAGGTCAATAGATTGATTCTCTTTAGGTATTCGGTCTGCCATTCGCCAAGCAATTCCTCGGATATATCCATTAGCATTGCGTAACGAAAATTGAAAATGTTCACCATTTCCAATTTTTCGGACGGGGGATTCCAGCGAAACCCTTTTTATAGCTAGTACGGGTTCGCGATTATCCTGCCCAAAAGGGCCTAAGCCATTAATCTCGTCCAATAATTCATAGCGTAAATCGTTTTTCGATACCCACGCATCTATAACTAGGTCAGAAGTTTGTTCGTCTGTTGACTTACTCTTTTTTGAAGCCTTTAAAAATTCCGCAATAAATCCATCAAGTTGATCCTCTTTCAAACCAAGTCCTACAGCAACGGGATGTCCACCCCAGTGCGTAAGCTTGTCTTGGCAGGATGCGAGAATTTCGACTAAGTTTACCCCCGGTACACCTCGTCCTGAACCACAGTATTCTCCGCTTTCAGCCTGAGCTAAGACCAGGCAGGGCTTGTTCAAAGAGTTGGCAAGTTTTCCGGCCACGATTCCTACCACGCCAGGGTGCCAAGCATCTCCAGTTCCACAAACCACCACGGCAGGTTCATTTGCGAAATTTTTTTCAGCTTGCGCTAGGGCATCCGTGGTTAGATTGGCTTCAATCCCCTTCCTTTCTTCGTTAAATTGAGTAAGTTGGCTGGCTAGGCTTTTACATTCCTTCTTGTTTTTTTCTAAAAGTAGGGAAACCGCGGTTTCAGGCTTATTTAACCTTCCACAAGCATTGATACGGGGGGCAAGTTTGTAAGTGATGTCTTCGGTTTCGGGTTCAATAGAATCGTCCAGGCCGCATTCAGCGAGCAGAGCGAGTAAACCAGGTGAGGCATCGATAAACAAACGCTTGATTCCAAATCGAGAAAAGATCCGATTTTCATCCTTCAGGGGCACAAGATCTGCCAATGTACCAATAGCGCAGAGAGGCAGGAAATCTCTAGGTGTTAGTTCAGAAGAATTAGGGAGATTTAATTCACGAGCCCGTTTATAGAGTGCATGCACTAATTTGAAGCACAGTCCTGCGGTGCAGAGGTTTCGCCAAGGTTCTCCTTTATCTTTCTGCAGGTGAGGGTTGACCAAAATCGCTTCTGCTGCTTCATCTCCCTTGAGTTGATGATGATCAACAACAATCAAGTCGATTCCTTCAGATTTAAGGTATTTTGCTTCAGTCGCCGAATTGGTTCCGCAGTCCAAAGCCATGACCAATCCAAAATTATCATGACCCAGGCCTCGTTCGAGAGCCTTTTGGGTCAGTCCATATCCTTCACTCAAGCGCTTGGGGATTATATTTTCTACAACCAACCCCAAAGACTCCAATGCCAGGCGTGTTATTACAGAAGATGTAATCCCATCCACATCATAATCTCCAATAAGTAAGATTTTCTCTTTTTTCTCGCGGGCTTGTAAAATTCTAGAAATGGCCAAGTCCATATTTGCTAAGGCAAAGGGATCCTCTAGGTGCCTTAACTTGGGCCTGAGGAAACGTTCGACTGCGTCAGGGTTTAACAGACCACGCTTAACCAAAAGATTAGCCAAAAGGGAGGAGATTCCCAACTTGTGTTGTAGAAGCTCAACGGACTTTGGTTCCGCAGAACGCTCGGTCCATTGTTTCAAAACCGAGCGGGAATTAAGAAACTTATATAAATTCCTTAATTATTTAGAGGTTTGCCAGTCGTACTTGGGTAACAACTCTCCTTCTTCCACATGCTTTCGGTCTCCTCGGTGCCAAAAGTAGAAGATTGGACTGGCAATAAAGATGGATGAAAAAGTTCCAGTTAAAATTCCGATAACAAATACAAAAGCGAAATCATTGATAATTCCGGCTCCAAAAATCCATAAAGAGGTAGCAGCCAAAAGGGTAGTAAAACTAGTAAGGATCGAACGGGATAGTACACGATTGATTGCAATCATTACGATCTTTCGAAGATTGGTCACCGGGTTGAGTTCCAATTCTTCCCGGATCCGGTCAAAGACCACAATTGTATCATTAATCGAGTAACCCACGATCATGAGGATGGATGCAAGCATAGGAGCAGTAAACTGGCCGGAGCAAAGCATCCCATCTGATAAATGACCTATGAGTACAAATAACCCAACGGTCATTAAAATATCGTGCACCGTTGCCACAACCGCTCCAATGGCATAGCCCATCTCAAACCGCAGAGCAACATAGAGTAGGATACCAAACAGGGCGACTGATACCGAAAGAATCGCGTCGCTCTTAATTTGTTCGCTGACTGATCCTCCAATGTTGCTCAGTCCTTCTTCGACCAATGAAACCTCGGGGAAATTTTCCTGCAAATGTGCGAGTGCTTTCCGGGATTTTCCTTCTTCGGTTTGTAATACTAAACGGCTTGCCCCTTCGCCCGAACCCACTTCAGAACGATAGACATGTTGAACTTCTCCGAGCTCTGCATTGGACTTGAATGATTCGTCAAGGGTACCGGCATCAATGGGTTCGGAAAATCCAGCAACTAATTCCTCTCCTCCGCGAAAATCGATTCCAAGAATTGTGTCTTGTTTCGAATATACCGAAAAAATACCAATTCCCACAATGATCCAAGATGTGAGAAAGGCGACCTTGCGGTACTGGTGAAAATCAATTCCTTCTTTGGGTGCAGATTTTTGAATGCTTTGCAAACTGATGAGGTTACGAACGCCCGATTTTACCAGCAAAGTAAGTAACATTCGGCTAACGAAAAGGGCACAAAAGACAGAAGTTGCAATACCGATGGCAAGAGTGATACCGAATCCTTTTACGGGTCCTGTGCCTAGCCAGATCAAAATACTTGCAGTTATTAGAGTCGTAAGATTTGCGTCAATTATGGTTGAGAAGGCTTTGGCATATCCGCCCTCAAGAGCATTTTCCGGACTCTTGCCCGCCCTTAATTCCTCCCTGATTCGTTCAAAGATCAAAATATTGGCATCCACTGCCATACCAATGGTAAGAACCAAGGCAGCCATACCAGGTAAAGTAAAGGTAGCCTGGAAAATACCAGCCAAAGTGGCTATTACTAGGAGAACATTTAACCCAACCGAGAAAATGGCAACCATTCCACCCGCTTTGTACCATACAATCATAAAAGCAACTACGAGGACCGCTCCGAGCAAACATGCATTTAAGCTACTGGATAAAGCCCCGGCAGCCAATGTGGGGGAGACTTCATATTGCTCGCCAATGGTGAGGGATACTTTTAGTGGATTGTTAAGAATGTCTGAAAGCATTTTAGCCTCACGAAAGCTAAAGTTCCCCGAGATTACAGCACTTCCACCCCCAATACGTTCCTTTACGGTGGGAGCACTTTCTAGTTGTCCGTCAAGCACGATGGCTAAACGACCAGGGATACCCGTAGTCAAATCAGCCGTCTCGGCAATTTTGCCCGTGAGATCTCCAAAAGTCTGTCCGCCCTCTGGAGTAAAGTCCAAGCCGACTTCCCATCCGCCCATTTGGTCCTGTCGTGGATAAGCCTCAGCAATAATTTCTCCATCTGCAGACCACAACCTACGAACCCAAATCGGCCGTTCGTTGGGTTGGGCATCACTGCGTAGAAGAGCAGTGTATGGAATGCCTTCATCGTCTGTCCACTCCTCTCCTTCCTGCACGGGTACTGGTGCCTCACTGTTTGTATTAACGATCCGAAATTCAAGCTTTGCCGGTTTTTGCAATTCATTAATGATTCCTGGATCTTGCTTGGTGGTAAGGTCTGGAATTTGCACTTCAATCGCCCGGTCTCCTTTTTTACGTACCACAGTCTCGGCAACTCCAAAGGCATTGAGACGTTCACTCATAATCTCTACGACTTTGTCCATGGGCGAGGCTCCGGAAGCCTGGTCCAAGTCTGTGGAGATGTTTAGGTCGTTCGCTTCCATGGTAAATGCGATACCACCACGCAGGTCTAATCCCCGCTTGATCGCAGCCTGAGAGTTCTTGAGTAGCGTACGGAGAATTAAATCGTTGCGTTTGTCACGATCCTTGAGATGACCGGCTCGAATTCCTGGCTTAATTAAAAAGGGAACCAACCTTGATCCTACTGTACCAATAATTCCGCTGGGAGCTTCGAAATAAGCAGCATAATCGAGACGATTGCGTTTTCCGTAGTCTCGTAAGGCGGCATAATCGATTGGTTGATCTTCGGGTAGTTGCAGACGCAAGTTATCAATCACCTCGGAGAACTTTTCGTGTCCTGCATGGTTCGATGCATTGGCATCGGAGGTCACTCGGGAGAGGGCATACTCGCCAAGGACTCGATCCTCAAAAGGGAGGATTAGAGATATGCTGATCGCCATTAACAGGGCGGTGAAAAAGAGCTTCCAGGTATTTGAGCGGTTCATCGATTAGAGGCTGGTAAGTATGAAAATGCGGGAGCTCCGCAGAAAAGAGAAAGTAAGGATTAGTCGAGTTTGGCCGATATTGCCTCTCTGGAGACTTCAACCTTTACGTTTTCAGCAATTCTGACCACAAACCGATCGTCTTTAACACCAGTAATCGTACCAAAGACACCTCCAACCGTTTTTACCTTGGCACCTTTTTCAAGGGCTTGGATCATTTTGTCGTGCTGTTTTTGTTTCTTTCTTTGTGGTGCAATCAATAAAAACCAGAAGGCTACGAAAATAAGAATCATGGGTAAAAAACCCATTAATCCACCTCCGGGCGATGATGGGTCTCCTGAGGGAGCCATCGCAAGCACTTGAATAAAAGAAGAAGGGTCGAAGCTAGTGTGTATCATGAGAAAAGATTTATAAAATATATTGCCCTGCTAATTGGCAAGCTTGGAAGGCACTCTAGGCAAACCCGTACAACCCGCCGAAAATGAAATATTCTTTTACTTTTTAAGGCTTTGACCAAATCCCTCTGGAACGCTTCGTAAGTGTAAATCTCTTTGGGGAAAAGGAATGGAGATTCCAGCCTCTTGAAAGCGATCCCAAATGCTGAGCAATACCTCACTTCGTGCATTTCCCACTCCGTTGGATGGATCATTAATCCAAAACCTTAATTCAAGGTCTACCGAGTTATCTCCAAAACCCCTAACAAGGCAACGGGGTTCAGGATCATTGAGCACACGCCCGGATGAAAGTGCAGCATCCACGCAAAGTTTCATGGCTTGACGGGGGTCGGAGTCGTAGGAGATGCCCACTGGTACGCGTACCCGGATATTCTTATCGCTGAAGGACCAATTGACCACGCGATTGGTGATTAAGTCCTCATTGGGAATTAGATGTTCTTTGCCATCTCGAGTGATGATTGAAGCATAGCGAGCTCTCAGGGAATTGATCCAACCATAGGTATCGTCAATTTCAATCACATCTCCAGGTTTGATCGAGCGGTCAAGTAAGAGAATTAATCCACTTACCAGATTCGAAACTACCTTTTGAAGACCAAATCCAATACCTACACCAATCGCACCGCCAAGAAGGGCAAAGGAGGAGAGGTCGAGCCCGATGGTAGACATAGCCACGAGAAAACTGATAAATATCAAGAATACTCGTATAACCTTGGCGAGTAGGACCTGTAGGGATGGGGGGAGGTTGGAGAGCTCGCGTATACGGGTTTCTCCAGCACTCCCTAAAAGAGAACTCATCCATAATAAAAGGAGTAATATAAAAACCCCGTTTACCAAATCGAGTATTGAGAGTTTACTTTTTCCTATCGCAAAGGATGCAGAACTTAGAAAATCAAGAGTGGGCTCAAGAAGGCCAAAGCTTTGTAGTGCAGCCATCCCGAAAGCCAATACCGCGACCAATCGAAGCCAAAATCGGTTATGGGTTAAGCCTGCCACCAAACGGTAGATCAACCAAGCAGTCGTGGCATGAACAAATGGATTGAGCAAATCTACCGATGCAAAGCCAAAGCGATCGAGTACGCCTCTAGCCAGAAGGGAGCAAAGAAGAAGGAAGAGAGGAAGTAAGAGTTGTGCAAGGATACGGATCGTTCGTTCAATCCATGCCGGTCTGGTCTGATCTTGTAATAATTTAAGGATTTTCGGTTTGGCTCTTTGGCTACTTATCCAGGCGATAAAAATGGAAAGTCCGATAACAGCCGCCTGAATCCGAGCAGATGGAGTCGTCCAAAATTGGAAGGCGTTTTCCCACACTTGGGTGAGGGCAAGGCTCAGATCATTCATGCAACCTTAAAACTGAAAAGTTCTTTCTTTTTTGGCAACTGGTAAAAAGTTTGGTTCAGATGGCTAACACCAATGCAACTTGGACACATCCGATAAAAAAACCAAGTACCGCCCCAATTTTTTCGATGAAGCGAAATTCTTGCTCCATAAATCCGATCAGTAATTCCTCAACCTTGTCGGATGAAAAGGTACTTACCTTTTCCCGAACTAGGGCTTCCACATCTATGGATTCTTCCATTTTAACTGCTAGCCCGCTGGCGGATGCTTTCATAAAGTCTTCAAGCTCTCCCTTGAATAGGTTGGTCACTTTTTCAATCATATCATCACTTAGAAACATCGAGAGCATAGGAAAGGCAGAAATAAGTTTTCCTCGTATTGTCTTTTCAATTCTCTTCCCCACTTCTTCCATCGCTTCTGGTTGGGTGGACAATTCTTCGATCCTTTGCCCAATATCTTTCATCGAGAATAATTCGTTGGCCACCAAAGTTCCCAGCTTTTCGGCAATTTGATTTTGCCTTTTGGGAAATACGCCTTGAAAGCAAAGCCCAAGCATCTTTTTGGGTTCACGCGGATGGAACAACATTTTAATCGCCAAGTAATTGGTCGCCCATCCAATAAGGGCGGCAATCAAGGGGAGTAAGAAAAGTAAGGAAGAATTTTCTGTCATCTGCGGAAAATTTCTAGGTGATTAAAATCAGGTAAAGATTAAAGGAGGAAGAGAATTTGTTTGCGAAGGCTAGCTGATTACTACTTGTCAATGCCATGAGCAAGGAAGTTTTATTGGTTTTTACGCTGTTATTCGGGGCCTCCTTCACTAGCAGTTGTGCCAGCATGGTAACCAAACCAATCGGCTTGGCGACCAAGGCAGTAACCACTCCAGTGAAGGCGGTGGTTGGTGTAACGATGGATGTGGTGGGCAAGCCTATCCGCAAGACTGCACAAATACTCAAACCGGTCACCCCGGTTATTCGAGTACGTTAACGTCTGCGACGTCCGCCAAAAGTTAACTGCTTACCAAACCCTCGGTTGCGCTTGCGCGAAACCTCCGGTGCACTCGGAGCTAAACTTTCAGGTTCATTACGATAAGGGAAATCGTCGACAAATTTACGGGGTAGGGGATTGCCCAACAACTTTTCAATGGAATCAACCATCGAAATATCTTCCGGTTTGCAAAGGGTAAAAGCTTCACCTTCGGTTCGGGCACGTCCGGTGCGTCCAATCCGGTGAACATAATCCTCTGAGTGCTGAGGAACATCGTAATTAATCACATGGGTGACATTGGAAATATCCAAACCTCTGGATGCCACATCGGTGGCACATAAAATCTTTACATTTCCAGCCTTAAAATCTTCCAAGGCCTTGGTGCGGTCACGTTGTTTTAAATCCGAATGCAAAACACACACAGTTTGTCCATGTTCGGTCAACCACTGACTAATTTTGTCTGTTCCCCTTCGTGTTTGAAAAAAGATAATCAGGTTATCGAATTTAATCCGTTTGAGCAGGGCGATCAGAAGATCAAATTTTTGGATGGCGGGCACAGGGTACAAAGCATGACTGACTGTATCGGCAGCTGATATTTTAATATCTATCTTTGCTTCTGCCGGGTTTTTCAAAGCCCAATCAGAAAGGCGACGCACCGAATCAGGGATAGTCGCGGAAAAAAGGAGGGTCTGCCTGGATCGAGGAGTCTTTTGAATAATCCGGGTAACATCTTCGATAAACCCCATATCGAGCATACGATCAACTTCATCGAGAATGAGAATTTCGATTTTTTGGAGACTCAAATTGCCCTGGCTTAAATGATCAAGCAATCGTCCAGGAGTGGCCACGATTACATCGGGTTCGTTGTTTAACTGTTCAAGTTGTTTTCCGTATTTTACGCCTCCGTAAAGGAGTGCCATTCGTAAATCGAGGAATTTTCCATATTTGTTAAAATTTTCTTCAATTTGAATGGCAAGTTCGCGTGTCGGTGCAAGGGCAAGGGCACGGCAAGCTCCGTGTTCTCCCAAGCGATGGAGGCAGGGAAGGGCAAAGGCCGCGGTTTTTCCTGTGCCTGTTTGGGCGGATCCGACAAGGTCGCGTCCTTCCAAAATCGGATTAATCGCTTTTTCCTGAATGGGGGTGGGTGTTTCATAACCCATCTCCTCGATGGATTGTAAAATTTTTGGGCTTAAGCCCATTTCACTAAACTTCATATTTTTGAGTGATGGTGGTGCGTGGCTTCTTCTTGCTCTTCTTTTCTTTCAAGGAATGATCATAATCTTAGTTTACATTAATGAGCGAGGACAAACCGACCACACCTTACCGCGGACGATTAGCTCCGACCCCCTCCGGCTATTTGCACGAGGGGCATATTCTTACTTTCCGGACTGCCTGGGAGCGAGCACGGGCATACGAAGGTAAATTACTTTTTCGTATGGATGACCTTGACCCCAATCGCTGTACTGCGGCTTACGCAACTGCATGTATCGAGGATATGCAGGGCATGGGATTGGACTGGGATGAGGGTCCAGATCTCGGAGGGCCTTTCGCACCTTACGAGCAGAGCAAACGTTCGTCATTCTATATCGATGCAATGAAGAAATTGTATCAGCTAGGTTTAATTTATCCTTGTGAAAAAAGCCGGAAAGATATTCGAGCTCATGGATTAATCGATGCTACGGGCAATGAATATTTATACCCTGAGAGTTTTCGTTCTTCGAAAACGGATATTAAAAACTCCGAATTTCCCGGGATGATAAATTGGAGGTTTCTAACCCAGGCGGGGAAAAAAGTGGAATTTTTGGACGCAAAAAAAGCCGGTCAATCTTTCCTTGTGGGAAAAGATTTATCCGACTTTTTAGTTTGGCGAAAGGACGGTTTGGTCGCCTATGAACTGGCAACCGTGGTTGATGATTACCTCATGGGAATTACTGAGGTTGTCCGCGGGGAAGATCTTTTGCTATCCAGTGCCCGTCAGTGCCTACTGTTCGATGCTTTGGGTTGGGAACGCCCAAGTTTTTACCACTGCAAATTGCTGCTTGGTTCGGATGGTCAGAAACTATCCAAGTCAACCCGTAGTCTTCCCCGTCTCTTTTCTTCCTCTTAAAACGGCTTTGGCTTTTGCCTGAGACAAAAATTCGTATTGGGCGTGCAGACGGGCAAAGACATATCCCGGCCATCCATCAAGAATACCCCCTTGCCATAAGTAAACGTAGAGGAAACGTAGGGTGGGGCGAAAGGGGAGTTTTCGGAAGATTCGGCGAAGCCTTCGCTTCCCTTTCACTCCCTCGTGTTGCAGGGCAGAGTCTTCATCTTTCGCCGAACTTTCGACAATGGCTTCCCAATTGGAGTAACGGTTGTGCTTTTCCACAAAGCTATCGATGGTGGGAAAGGCATGGTGATCCATGATCGAACTTAATTTGCCAGTGCTTCCCTGCACTATCACATGCTCGTGGAT
>JABBBW010000123.1 GCA_018607205.1 Opitutales bacterium
CTTTTCTCAGATCCATAACTTAGGGATGCTCCGGCTGGGAGGTCTTTGACCAGAGCCAAGCGAGAATGAAAGGAAAGTACAGGCTCAACTTCGATGTCAGAGAGCAAACTACCACGGGGAGGTGCCACCCCAAATTGGAGCAGGCCAATGCGTATTCCATTAAAGGGAGAATTTCTTCCCATCGATTGAAGGCTTGAGGAATTATCAGCATGAACCAATAGATTGGGCCTTGCTGAAATTGCCGGACGGATTACCTCCAGAAATCGCTCTCTTTGCAGGTTTGTAAAATCAAAATCATTAGGTAGTGGGAAATGGGTAAGTACTCCTTGTAGCTCTACTTCTGGGGCATGCAGTACCTTTTCCAATAGGGATGGAGCATTTTCCCACCAACAACCCATTCGGCCCATGCCTGTGTCCACTTTAAGATGTATGGGTAAGGGTTTGCCCTGTTTTTTTCCTAGTTTGATAAAGCGATTCAATTCACTTTCGTCAGAGAGGGTAGGAATTAAGTTATACTCGAGCAGTGTCTGGTCTTCCTCTTCCAGCAATGGGCCAAGTATAAGGACGGGCCACCCAGAGCCCATTTCCCGTATATCCATTGCTTCTTTGACATTGGCAACGGCAAACAGATCAACACCTGTTTGCATCAATCGAGCGGCTGTAGGATGAATGCCGTGCCCGTAAGCATCTGCTTTGACTACCGAGACATACTTAATGCCAGGGGGCAGGGCAGAACGAATTTTGTGAAGATTGCGTTCGAGGGCTGCGAGATCAATCTCTGCCCAGCAGCGCAAGTTTTTCATTCCCTTAGTCGATTCCCGAGGCTTTTATTTTTTGGCGGGAATAACTCCTTCCCACTTTTTAAAAGTCATTGGTTCTGGGGAGTACGGTGCGGGCTGTTCCGCCGTTTCGGAGACTAAATTTAGATCAGTAAGTCCGTTTACAGAATTAAGATCGTACTTAAGTATTTGTGCCTCCGAAATTTCAATAGCTATGGCCCTAGGGCCTAGTAAATGAAGGGATTGAGGATATTTTTCCAATGCGTCCTCTTCCAACAGGACATTTTTTTGTCCAATTGCACGAACTTTACCAGTACGCACAAATCTTTTACCCATGCGAAAAGGGGCTTGTATCGAGTTGATGGACTCTTTGGTCATGCAGGCTGCCAAGTCCAGTGCATTGTATTGAAAAAGGGAAATTCTTCCCTTTGCTTCCCAAAGGAGGGTTTTTACAAAAGCGGCTGCCAAACGAAGGCTCAGGGTCGAGCCTGGTCCACAGCAATAATAGACTGCATCTATTGCATTTAAATCATCAGGCTGATCTTGAAAAAGATTTTGGGTGGCACGGAAAAGTCCCTCCATTGCTTGTTCTGGGTCCGTCTCTATACGAAGCCATCCGTTGGGCTGTGGAATACCTACCTGCAAAGGAGAGGATGAGACATCTACTACTAAGGGTAGTTGGAAGTTTGGCATTTTAATCGTAGATTCCTGATCGGGCATGGGTGGGATTACCAGCTTAGTACTGTCGCCTGAGGTTAGTCGGTGAGATGCCTAATTCCTCCCGATACTTGGCCACGGTACGTCGGGCAAGCTTGATGTCTTTTTCTGCAAGTTTATCAACGATTGCCCGATCACTCAGGGGTTTCTTTGGGTCTTCCTGCTCAATTATAGAACCAATAATTTCTTTAACACTGGTGTTAGATACGGCGTCTCCGTCCTTGCCTGAATACCCTGGGGTGAAAAAATATTTGAAAGGAAAAAGCCCGTGCGAAGTTCTCAAATATTTATTGGCGGTTGCACGCGAAACGGTGGTTTCGTGAACATCAATTTCCTCCGCTACTTGAGCCATTGTCATGGGATGAAGTTTGGAGGAGCCGTGCAGAAAAAAGTCTTCCTGTTTTTCCAGTATTTTCTTGGTAATCCGCTCGATGGTGTTTTGGCGCTGCTCGATTGAATTGATCAGGAATTTACCTGCCCGCATTTGGTTCCTTACATACTCTTTTTCCTTGGGGGACAAAGTTCCCTTAGTGATTAATTCCTTGTAGGTTTTATTCAGGCGCAATCGGGGAACATAATCATTATTTAAATGAATGACCCATTCTTTTCCCACCTTTTCTACCTCGGCATCCGCGGCTACAGATTGGTTGGAATCTTCAGAAAATCTTTTTCCCGGGGCTGGGTCCAATTCGGCAATTTGTTGAAGAGCTTCATGGATCGCATGGGTAGGGTGGGAAAGTTTACGAGATAATTCTGGTACCCTTCGACGAACCAATAAAGTAAACTGTTCGGAAACAATCCGGTATGCCAAGCTCGATTCCCAACCCCTTGCATCCATTTGTTTGAGTAAACAATCCTGCAGGTCAACCGATGCAATGCCAACGGGTTCGAAACTTTGCAAAATTCTCAGGCCATCCTGTAAATCTTTGAGCGGAAGTTCAGAAATTAATCCAATTTCGGACAAAGGAATTGATAAAAAGCCCTTTTCATCGAGCGATCCGATCAGGTATTCGCAGGCTTTTACCTGCCCATCTGTGGTATCAGCCATTTTTAATTGGCCAAGTAAATGTTCCTGTAAGGAGGTTTCAGCAACAAGGGAGTCAAAAAAGAACTTTCGCTTATCTTCGGCTTCGGAATTACCTAGCTGAGCTTCCCCTTCATACTCTCTTTCATAATGCTCGCGCAAATCCTCCTGCATTTCTTGAAGCACGGAAAACTCGTCGGTAAAATCAAGGTCTGTTAAATCCTCTGCAGATTCCTCCCAGT
>JABBBW010000082.1:0-8227 GCA_018607205.1 Opitutales bacterium
GTACCTTGGGAGCCTTACCAACTACGGCAATTTCATCCTTCCCCTCACTCCCTTTTAATTTCCCGATAAGGAACCCGTTTTCCTCATTATAAAAAGTGATGCGTTCGAGAACGCCCTCTACAGAACTCTTTGCGCTTTCATTATTTTTTTTATTCATACCCATGCCCAAATCAAGATGTACTGATGAATGGGGATCGATAGAAGTTAATAATTTACAAAAAAACTAGTAATTTAGTAGGGTCAAAAGCCAATGCCAGTCTCGATTCCGATTTGATGAAAACTTTGGTAGTCGATGCGGTCAGCAGCAGACCTACCGTCGAGTTCATAATAAACTGAGGATTGCCAGAATTCATTCCATCTAAATTCAAGCCCGATGAGGAAAGAATAGTGGAAAGCGAGATCGGACTGAGAATAATTTTCTGACTCGATTTCATAATGAGTGATCGAGGTACCTATACTTGCCTGAGTCTTAAGAGCTAAAAGCTCAGAAAAACTCCAGTCCTGTCCCAAGGTAAACCCAAGGTTAACTAGTCGATTGTCGCCCTTCTCCGTATTACCTGCCAAGGATTCAGTATCGAAGAATTTCCCCTCAATGAATGCACCAATATATGATTCGTCTTCAAACATTCTGTTATATTCAATCCCGATTTCAAAACCGTTCCCAAATTCCAAGTTGTGATTGCCGGATTCTGAGAATGTGCTGTCATTAGGAATGGATAATCCGATGTAGAAATTAAATCTATTTTTGGGGAGCGATGGGACTTTTATATCCTGAGGACTTGAGTCTTCTGGGAGAGAGTAAGTCCTTGAGTAAACGGATGGATCAGTTTCCAAGTCGACAGTTGGTAACTCTTCAGGGCTTTGTTCGGGCTGGGGTTCGGGGGAAGTTTGGTAGGCAGGAGCAGTGTTTGGGGTAAGCTCAAGTTTTTGAAGTAACTCATCAATTCGACTTTCTAATCGATTGAATGTTTTTGAAGTCTCTGTTTCTTCTGATGATCGATTAGTTATGGGGGGCGGTAAGGGAGGGAAGTCAACAGAGGGTAGTTCCTCCTTCATGATTGGCGTGACCGGAGGTGAAGGGGGCGTAGTTTTGGAGTTCTCCACCTTATTCAACCTTTCCAACATTTGATCAATTCGATTCTCTAAATGATCCAAGTCAGTTGCAGACAAGGAGAATGCAAAGATAAAAAGCAGGGGAACTAGGTAAATAATGGACAGTTTCATGATTTTGATCCCCCTTTAGCCAAATTTATTGATGTACGCGGTTATAAGCACTCACCAGGGCGAGTAAACCACTCTTTTCAATACTTGCATGAATACCGCAACCGTAAGCCACTCGACCAACTTTGGTTTGTAATTGAATAAAGGCGGCTGATTCAGTGGCGGACCCACCACCGATTGAATGTTGGCGGTAGTCGGTAAGTTTAAAATCTTTCAAGCCAGCTTCATCAAGTGCATGAACAAAGGCATTAATCGGACCGTTACCCCTTCCGGAAATATTTTGAATTTCATTATTTATTTTAACCGTTGCGGAACAGGTGATTTCATCTGCTGAAACTTTATTGGTTTCATAAGAGATCAGGCTTAAAGGATTTTGTTTTTCCAGAAACTCGCTTTTAAAAGTTTCGTAAATTTCTTCTGCAGCTAATTCACGTGATTCGGAATCAGCTTTCCCGCTCATAACAAGACCAACTTCTGGGTGCATTGGTTTAGGCAGTTCGAGGCCAAATTCCCGCGAAAGTACATAGGCAACACCACCTTTCCCACTCTGACTGTTTATGCGGATGATGGCTTCGTATGAACGTCCAATATCACTAGGGTCAATAGTCAGGTAGGGAACTCGCCAATGGGATTGTTCTGGATCTTTGGCTTTGCCCCGTGCATCCATGCCTTTCTTGATTGCATCCTGATGTGATCCTGAAAAGGCGGTAAATACAAGGTCTCCCCCATAGGGGTGGCGGTCATGTACATTCATGCCCGTGGTTTGTTCGTAAACCTCACGGATGTGCTCAATGTCATCGAAGCAAAGGTTGGGATGTAGTCCCTGGCTGTACATATTTAATGCAACTGTAACGATATCTAAGTTCCCTGTACGTTCACCATTTCCAAATAGTGTGCCCTCAACACGATCTGCTCCAGCAAGTAAACCAAGTTCGGTTGCCGCTGTGCCTGTGCCTCGATCATTATGGGTATGCAAACTGATAATTGCCTTTTCGCGTTCGCTAAGATTTCTGCAAAACCATTCAATTTGGTCGGCATGAACATTTGGGGTGAAAAGTTCGACGGTGGCTGGTAAGTTTAAAATGATTGGATTCTCAACGGTTGGTTCCCAGGCTTCCATTACAGCTTCGCAGACTTCAAGGGCGTAATCCTCTTCGGTGTCAGAGAAGCTTTCCGGTGAGTATTCCAATTGAACTTCGGTATCGGGAAGTTCAGGAAGCAGTTTTTTAATTAAACAGACACCTTCGACTGCGATTTGTTTAATTTGTTCTTTGGACATCCCGAAAGTGACTTCCCGTTGCAGGGGAGATGTGGAGTTGTAAACATGGATGATTGCCTTCTCGGCACCTCTAAGACTATCAAAGCTTTTTCGAATCAGGTGCTCCCTTGCTTGAGTTAAGACTTGTAGGGCAACACCGTTAGGTACAAGTTTTTCGTCAATTAACTTGCGGGCAAAATCGAACTCCGTTTGAGCCGCTGATGGAAACCCGATTTCGATCTGCTCAAATCCGACTTGGCAAAGGAGCTTAAAGAGCTCGAGTTTCTCCTTAACGCCCATGGGGATGGGCAGGGCTTGATTTCCGTCCCTTAAATCAACACTACACCACTGCGGTGCACGTTCAATTACACGATTTGGCCATCGCCGATCTGGTAGATCGATGACTCCCCATGGCTTGTATTTGGTGATCGGGCTTTTTTGCATAGCGAATCTCTCAACCTTATTGATTTTGATGCCCTTTGGAAAGTGTTAATCCAAAGTGATAGATCGTGGTTGTATGAAATCGACATTTCTTTAGGTTGAAGCGTTAGATATGATGGATGAGTTTACAGGAATTAAATGTTTATCCGGAAAGGTGATTGTGCTGGGCGTATCCGGATCAATTGCTGCTTACAAGGCTGCAGATTTAACCAGTGAATTACGTAAGGCTGGTGCGGAAATCTTTATTGCCATGACTGAGTCGGCCACTCGCTTTATCACGCCCTTGACACTTGGTACCCTTTCACGGAATCCGGTTGCATCTTCGTTGTGGAATGAAGACGCAAGCTGGCAGCCTGGACACATTGAGCTTGCGGACCAGGCGGATCTTTTTTTGGTGGCACCTGCCACTGCAAACCAATTAGCCAATTATGCTCACGGGCAGTGCCCAGATTTGCTTGCCTCCATTTACCTAGCCACTAGGGCACCCGTGTTAATTGCTCCAGCCATGAATGGAAAAATGTACGAGCATTCTGCGACTATGGAAAACCACAAGGTGTTATCTGATCGTGGTGTGACCTTTATTGAACCAGTGACGGGTGAATTGGCATGTGGGTATGAGGGAGTGGGGAAATTGGCCCCCATCTCAGATATTCTTTCTGCGGTGTCTAAGCTACTTACATAATTTCAGGCATAAAAAAAGCCCTCCCGGTAAAGGAGGGCTCAATAAAGATTAAAGATTTCAGGCGCCGATTATGCAGCGTTTGGTAATTCCTGTAGGCTAGATTGTTTTCGTTTCACTTTTTTCAACCTCGATCTTCGCCTTAAGCCACGGTCCAACTTTTCGACAAGATCGTCGATTGATTTGAAGATGTTATCTGAGGCTGAAGAAATAGTAATGGTTGTTCCTTTGAGTTCCAAATGACCTTTGGCTACAAACTCATTCTCATGAGATGAAGATTTGGAGGATCTTTCCAATTCGATGCGCGCCCTGATGATTTTCTCTTCGTGTTTGAAGATTTTGTCCATTTTAGTAGAAACCACTTCCTTGTGGGCGCCAGTAAGGGAGAGATGAAGTCCGGATAGGATCAGATTGTTCTTCATATATGCGTTTATATTTTTTGGTTATAATCTTGCGCAGAATTGCACAGGTCTAAACTCTACAAAACCACAAGATATTCAATATCTCCAATTTTATTTCACTTTTTTTCCGTCGCTTACTTTCCAACCTCATGAATGAAACCATTTCCCAAGATGCTCCCATGGCCTGTATGGATGATTTTTCCTCATGGATCCTGTATGAAGATGAAAATATTCTTGTTTTGGATAAACCGGGATGGCTTGTTTGTCACCCCTCGAAGAATGGCCCCTGGTCAAGCCTCGTGGGAGCAGCTAAGGAATACCTGCAGTTGGATACAGTTCATCTTGCCAGCCGACTTGATCGTGAGACAAGCGGAGTCGTATTATTGGCAAAGCACAAAAAGGCGGCCAGTTATTGGCAGAAAGGAATTGAATTTAAAAAGGTCCGAAGGAAATACTTGGCAATCTTAGAGGGCGAATTACCTGCAGGAAATACCGTATCCACTTTTTTGGGCAAAGATCCCGATAGTGAAATCTATGTGAAGCAGCGGGTGACTGGTAATAGTCGGAAGGCAAAGTCTGCTGAGACAATATTTACTCCCATATGTAGTAAAAATGGATATACCTTTTGTTCAGTTGCTACCCTTACTGGTCGAAAGCACCAAATCCGAATCCATGCACAATGGATCGATCATTGTTTGGTCGGAGAAAAATTATACGGAAGGGATGAAAGAATCTATTTGGAGTTTTGCAAAAGTGGCTGGCAACAAGAGTGGGCAAATATTTTAGGTATGTCACGGCAGGCTTTACATGGGAGGCATTTGAGGGATATGGAAACGGGTGTGTGTTTTTCTGCACCTTTGCCCGAAGACTTCCTCCTCTTTTTAGAATCAGAAATGAAACTTTCAATTCAGGAGATTGAGGAATGTGTATCCGTGTCAGATGAATTAAACTTTAAAGATAATGGGTAGATTTAAGTTGTCCTTATTTGTACAGGTTTGCAAAATTAACCACCTATGCCTGAAACCCCAACCCCTGCATCACCCCTAGAAGCTCTTAAGGCTGGTTTTCGTCGTGCATGTGTTCGTCGCTTAGTTGGTGATGAGAGCGGGGCAATTGAAGTACTCAGGGATGATATTCCTAGTTTGGTGGTAAACTGGGCGAAGAGCACTTCCTTAGAGCCATCAGAGAAGAAGGCAAAATTAAAGGAAATGTTTGATGACGAATCTGGGCGGGCTGATGAATTGGCGGTCGCTTTTGATCTATTCGCTGGTCGTTTCGAGTCCAGAGTTGCAGGTTTAGTCAGGAATGAAGTGGGTTCATTAAGAGATCAACTTTCAGTAGCAGTTCAAAAGCTCAGTGATGCCCTCGGTCGGGTAGAGCAACTTTCAAGTAAATTAAGTAATTCAACTCGACTGGATTGTGCAGATTCCTTTGGTCTCGATACGCCAAAGCCTCTTATCGAGAACCCAGTAGACATTCCAGGTCAAGAATCTCACTTAGTCGAGGAACTGTTACCGGAAAAGAGTGACATTGATATCGAGAGTGATGATATTCCCGAAGAAGTAAGCCCTGCTGACGATGCCAAAGTTATTCCAATTACAGGCGGACAACCCTCCTTACCAAATGATGTATTTGTTGAGGATGAAACTCCACAGAGTTTGGATCCTCCTTCTGGGACGGGTTTGAGGTTTGACGAAATCGAAGAAATGATTGATGAGATTCTATCGTATGAATCAAAATAATCTTTGAAAATTTTCTTTTGCGAATGAGTGATTCTGAAACAATGGAGAGTACATCGGGGGCAGGGCCCACTGATGATACAGGGGCTAGGAGTAAAAAGAGGTTACCGCTCGGATTGGACCTTGGCACCTTAGAGTCTTGTATTCTGAGTAAACTTAGTAAGCCTGGCTCGGAGGCACATCATGGTGTATTTGTCCCCACGGTAGTTGGTTACCCCGAAGAGGGAATTTTAGCCGGAATATTACCCGGGAACTCGACCATGCTTCACGGCAATGATGCTTTGTCCAACCAACTTCACTTGCGCTTGGTTCATCCACTTAGTGATGGAGTGATTCAAGACCTCGAGGCAAGCAAATCGTTCCTAGGTTATTTACGGGATCAGGTTGATCCGGAGCGGACATCTGAAGCACTTTGTGTTATCGGAATACCTGCAGTTGCTGATGAAGAAGCAAAGAGTAATTTAGAGGTAGCAGCAAAATCCGCTTTTGATGGGGTATTACTCATTCCCGAGCCTTTTCTTGCGGCTTTAGGGATGCGTGATGAAGCACGCCTCCAGGATTCTGACTACAGGGACCCTGTAAGTAACTCTCTCTTTATTGATATTGGGGCAGGCACAACCGACTTTTGTATCATTCAGGGTTATTTCCCCAAACCTCAGGACCTATTAAGTATTCCATTCGGCGGAAATGAGGTGGATGTCATTCTGGATCAATTGGTTCGCGAAGCCTATCCCGAAGTAAACCTGCCGATTTCCATGATTCGTGGTTTCAAGGAAGAATTTTCTTACTCAGGAGAACTCGAGTCTGGTGCAAGAGTAAAAGTCCCTGTTGAGGGAAAACCTAGAAAAATTGAAATCGGAAAACAGGTGGGTGAGGCATGCAACCGTTTGGTTAATGAAATTGCGGAGTCCTTGAAACAGGTAATCTCATCCGCTTCGCCTCAATCTGTTTTTTCCCTCCTGCAAAACATTATCCTTACTGGTGGAGGTAGCCGAATTAGAAATATCGACCAGGAGCTCCAACAAAGATTGGTGGACGATGGTTATGAGAACCCTGAGGTTCGTCTGTCTGATAAGGATTATTCACCTTTGGTTTCAATTGGTGCACTGAAAGTGGCCAAGGCGGCAAGAGAGGATCAGTGGATTCGCTGATCAGTTTAAAAGAACCAATTAAAAGATACCATTGAGGCTTTGGTTTAAACGCCCTGAAGCTTCGTTTATTGACGTGATCAGTTCATCTGGGTCGTCATGACCTTCTGTTAACATTTCCCAACCCTCAAGTTTTTGGTATGACCCGCTTTCTGGTTTCTTACATTTATTTAGTCCAGTGAATCCAAGTTCAGAAACAATTGCCTGAGACACTTGGATGGCTGCTGCTAACTTCGGACTTTCCTTCGATTGCTTGGGTTGATCGTGCCAATGAATGGCATCTACAATCTCGTCTGAAATATGATGATTCCATAGATAGTAGGCACCAATCTTGGCGTGTCCCCATCCAATCTTGGCGTTTTCCTCATCAATTATTTCATCTGTGGAATCATATTTCTTCAGGTAAATCTTTTTAAATAATTCAGGGAAGGTGATCGCCAATATGAGTATCCCTAAGTTATGGAGCAACCCCGCAACATAATCGGCTTCCTCTTCATAGCTTATATCAAGAACGGACAGGAGTTCGCGAGTTAGGATGGCCGTACCAATGCTATGCTTCCAAAATTCTTCCCATGGAAAGGAAGGAGCGTTTTTACCAAGTTCCAAAATTTCTTCAATAACTGGAGTGGCGAACAGTAATTCACGGATACGATTAAGGCCAAGAAAAATAGATGCCTCCTCGACCCCACTAATTCTCTTGTTGTCCTTGCTGCCAAAAAAAATCGAGTTAACCAAGTCCAGTACTCTTGTGGTAAGGGATGGATCCAGTCGGATGACTTCAGCAATTTGGGCAAGAAAACTATCTTCTGACTCAAGTAAAGATCGAAGCGTATCGTTGATGCTCCTAAGTGATGCAAGCTTGGGGCATTGATTGATCCTCTCAATCAGCAGAAAGTCAGATGGAGGATGCATTGAGATTTGCTTTTCGGGCTAAATTGATGCCCAGCTAAAATTAGCCAATGAGCATGACCGAGTTTTCACGGCCAGGGTTAATATTTTGACCTGAAGAGATTGAGTTAGCCAGAAACTGGTTAGCGTTAGCGCAAGTGGCGGATTCAGGACGCAGGGTCATGAAGTCGCCCGTGGAGGACAGTACCCTGACTGAACCATCGGAAAGTTTGTCCAACGATATTTTATTACCCGAATTTCGGGACAAGAAATCTTGGAGTTCTGGAGAATTCGTTATTTCGACTCGAAGAGTGTCTAAACCTTTGGGAGAAAGCGAACTACCTTGGAGATCCTTGAGATTTGACTCAAAAGAGGAAGACTTTGAGTTTTCTACACTTGGAGGGTTAGAGGGAAGTATTTTCTGCAAAATATTACCACCAATGTTAACTAAG
>JABBBW010000082.1:8237-16425 GCA_018607205.1 Opitutales bacterium
CATGAACTGTAGCAAATCCCTTGCCAAGTTTGGCTAGATGATTTTCCTCAAGCAGTTCCTAAGAATCATTTCTTCTGCGATTTGGATGGCATTTAGAGCAGCACCTTTCCATAGCTGGTCTCCTGTAACCCATAAGGCTAATCCATTATCAGCTGCATGATCAACCCGCAGTCGGCCGACATGACAGTTTTCCTTTTCAGAAGAATAGATGGGCATCGGGTAGAGCATATCTTCAGGATTATCAACAAACTCAAGTCCATTGAAGTTACTAAGAGCCTGCTTGGCATCCGGGAGGTTTACACTGTCACTAAATTCTGCATTTATTGATATCGAGTGGGCACGGTATACGGGCACCCGAACACAGGTGCAGGAAACTCTTAGGCTTGGAAGGGAAAGAATCTTCCTTGATTCATTTCGCATTTTGAGTTCCTCCTTGGTGTAACCATCCTCCCTGAACTGATCAACATGGGGGATTAAATTAAATGCTATAGGATGTGGAAAGGCAGATGGTTGGGCATTGGGTGGTGGTGCTCCAGTAACCATTTCTGTAACTTCCTGATCCAGGGAGATCGGGCCCATGGCACCGGCTCCAGATACTGCTTGGTAGGTAGATGCATAGAACTTTTTGAGACCAAATCTTTTGTGTAAGGGATAGATTGCCATCAAGGTAATTGCACTTGAACAATTGGGGTTAGCTACAATGCCTTGGTGAGTATCCAGATCCTGGGGGTTGATTTCGGGCACAACAAGAGGAACAGATGGATCCATTCGAAAGGCCGAGCTATTATCAATCGCCACGCAACCCCGCTTCACTGCTTCATGTGCAAACTTTACAGAATTTTCCGAGCCGGCACTAAAGATCGCAATGTCTAAATCCTTAAATGAGTCCGGTGTAGTCTCTTGGATTTTATGTGTCTGCCCAAGTGCCTCTAATTCGTTTCCCGCAGATCGGGATGAAGCAAGCAATCTTAATTCGCTTGCAGGGAACTCTCTTTTCTCAAGAAGCTTGATAATTTCTTGGCCAACCGCTCCGGTTGCACCTACGATACCAATACGATATTTTTTCAATGAATGTAATTTTAAAGGATGAGTACTTGAAGGTTGTTGAACAACTGAAGATTGAGGAAACGCAGGACTTGCTAATCGTTTCTGTTAAACAGCAAAGGTTGTATCATCAAAAAGAAGGTAAGTCTGTCAAAACATATGTGGCTTCAACTTCTTTAAAAGCTCCAAGTTGCAAAGAGGATTCTCTTGGAACCCCTTGGGGTTTGCATGAGGTATGTGAAGTGATTGGGGTGGGGCAACCACTTGGTATGGTCTTCCAGGGGCGAAAGCCCATCGGGTTACATTATTGGGATTGCGAAGAAGACATGCAGCAAAAAAACTTGATTACCTCCCGCATCTTGAGACTGACCGGATTGCAGGAAGGGCTTAATCGTGGCGGAGACCAGGACACTTTTAAAAGATTTGTTTACCTCCATGGAACCAATCATGAAGACCGCTTAGGTAGACCGGCCAGCTCGGGCTGCATTCAACTTGGCAATCAAGAAGTTATTGATTTGGCTAATCAAGTTAGCTCAGGCAGCCATCTTTTCATATCCCTAAATTAAAGCTTTTTAAGAGCTGATATTTTTGTCAGCTTGATTTTATCTTTTTAATAGCGGCTTTGAGGTAATTTTCTGGCTCAGCTTTAATTTGTTGTAAAACTCTTAGTTGTATCAGTTCTTTTGTAAATTTATACTCAGGCGTACACGACAGCCTGGAGTCATTTTCATTTAATCTTTCCTTAACAAGCATCTGCGTCGAGTATTCAACTGTTGAATCCACGGCCACAGATTCTTGGATGCGGGTAATTGCATTGTGGATTAAATCGATTAAGTCATTATCGGTAGTACCATCAAGTATGATCACCTCGAAGGGTTTAGAGGTGCGGGCAGACAAAAGGTCTTCTAAGTGGGCGGTTGAACATTCCGCACGCTCTCCTGGAATAACTAAAACGCAAGCTGCCTTGTGATGACCTTGCCTGAGGAAGTCGTGGAAAGATTTACACCTAAGTACAGGATTATCGAAGCTTCTATCAATATTTGGTAAAAATTTCGGGTCTACAGATAAAAAAACGATCGATATTTCTGTTTTTGGATTGGAGATTGAGGCATGATCTAACAAATTAGGTAGATCAAGCTCACCAACTCTTTGTGATAGGGTAGGGAACTCCTTTGTAGAAGCATTCATGATGGTAGGGGTTAGGGTTATTTACCTCTTACCCAAGTAAGTAAGTACGGTCAACCTTCCCTTTTTCGTTTTCATTACCATCATTCACTCTTATTTAACAGATGTCGAACTAGTGATTCAAAGTCTGAATGAACCGACTGTGGCTGAAGGATGGATAATTCATTTAATGAATGAGTTCCTGTAGCGACCAGGTGGCAGTCCAGGTCGGCATTTTGAGCAGTATTAAAGTCGTACGGAGAATCTCCGACATAAATAGTTTCTTGAGAGCCATAGCCAATTCTATCCAACGCCAAGCGAGTAAGTTCTGGGTTTGGCTTTTTCCACTTTGTGTCATTTGCGCCAATGGTAAATCTTAAGAATTTGGAAATCCCTAAGTAATCGCATACAGCACGCGCATGCGGGCCATATTTATTAGTTAAGACGGCGGATTGAATGCCGGATTGAGTTAGTAGCTTTAATCCATCTTTAACATAGGGTAGTAAAACAAGTCCTTCGAACATTTCCTTTTCAAAAATTGGCCGCAATATGGAAACGGCCTCTTCCGCACGCTCAGTCCCGATTAGTTTCGCCATAGTTGTATCAGATGCACCTCCAACGGCTCTTTTTACTTCATTGAAAGAGGGCGGAGGGAACCCCATCTTTACCAAGGTTTTTGAGAAGGCTTTATGAATGGCCAAGAATTGATCAATTAAAGTACCATCGAGGTCAAAGAGGATTGCCCGTATCTTCATTTTAGCTAGCGTTGTGAGTATGCATAGTAGGTCAGCGTTAGATTTATATGGTTTTCTTTGGCTAAAAATTGCAAATAAATGAGCCTGAAACCAAAAGACATACGCTTTACCGATGAAGGTAATTATGTCCACTGCAATCTATTGGGGGATTGGTTGTTAGTTGTTGGGTCAGGGGAAGCCTACACAGTCTGGGGGAACTTCTGGGAGATTTCAGCACAATCCATTTCCTTATGTAAGTTTACCCTGTCCCCGTCCTCAAGTTGGGATTCTTCCTTATTATTGTTCTTACTTAGAGTAAAAACTGAACTGCTAAAGAAAGGCGTAGATGCAGATTTTTCAGCTTTGCCTGAAAAGGTAAAAAAGTTACTAAGCTTTGCAGAAGATCGGATAGCCATCCCAGCCCCTCTCACACCCGAGGTTATTAATGGCTCTAATTTATGGGCGGATCAACTAGTTCAATCTTTTATTCAAGTATCAACTTTTTGGGGAAAATGGTTACTTGCCGTTGGTAAATTATTTCTGGGAAGATCTTTTATGAGGTTTGGTGATTTAATCCACACCTGCAGGGATTGCGGAGCCTCAGCACTTCCAATTGTCACCCTGATCGCTTTTTTAACCGGGTTAACCATGGCTTTCGTTGGTAGCGTGCAATTAGAGAAATTTAATGCCACCATATATGTTGCTGACCTTGTTTCCTTGGCCATGGTGAGGGAGATGGGTGCTTTAATGGTTGCGATCGTTATGGCGGGTAGGACGGGAGCCGCCTTTGCGGCAGAACTTGGTTCGATGAAAATAAGAGAAGAGATTGACTCTCTACGAACTTTCGGGATTCCTGCGATCGAATTTTTAGTTCTGCCGAGAACACTCGCGCTTCTTTTGATGACCCCACTGCTTACCTTGTATGCTGATATTGTAGGTATCCTGGGTGGACTTACGGTTGGTTCGCAGGTGATGGATTTTTCTGCCCTTCATTACTTTGAGCAGACCCAATCCGCGTTAACCAACATGTGGGAAATTTACTCTGGTTTATTTAAAAGTGTAGCTTTTGGTTTAATCATTGGGTTAGTAGGATGCTACAAGGGGTTATTTACCGGTAATAATTCGGCATCTCTTGGTAAATCAGTCACCTCTTCGGTTGTAGTATCAATTACATTAATTGTGGTTTGTGATGCTGTATTCGAAATTTGTTTTAGTTTACTCGGATACCGATGAAGCCCGATGCTACTAAACAACCCGTGATTGAGGTTAGGGACTTAGGTCTTAGTTATGGAAACCGCACTGTCTTGGAAGGAGTGTCTTTTGATGTCACGAAAGGTAGTTGCTTAACAGTTATGGGGGCTAGCGGTTGCGGTAAGAGTACCTTACTCAAAGGGATGACTGGATTACTGAAGCCAGTCAATGGGCAGGTAATGTTTGATGGGGTTTCAATGTGGGGTCATGGGCAACTTCCTCATGATACGGTCTTGAGTAAATTTGGAGTTTTATTTCAAGGTGGTGCTCTGTGGAGTTCAATGAATCTTCTCGAAAACATCTCCTTACCATTGGAGACTTTTTCGCGGCTGAATAAGCAGGAAATTGAAAGTATGGCTTCTTATAAGCTTAGCCTTGTTGGTCTCTCTGGATGCGAGTTCTTATACCCTTCCGAGTTAAGTGGTGGCATGCAAAAAAGAGCAGGCCTTGCTCGTGCATTAGCAATGGACCCAGAGATACTCTTTCTCGATGAACCCTCTGCAGGGTTAGATCCGATTAACTCCAGTCAGTTGGACGAATTAATACTTGAGCTCAAGGATTCTTTGGGGATTACCTTTGTGGTAGTCACCCATGAGTTGGATAGTATATTTTCGATTTCAGATCACTCTATTTTCTTGAGTAATCAATCAAAAACCATACTCGATCAAGGCAAGCCGGTCGGATTACTTGAGGGAAGTAGGCTTGAAGAGGTTCGTAATTTCTTAGGCCGTAGTTCAAGAAGGTTGAGTAAACAAAGTGGTTGAGTCTTGGATTGCGGTTTAATGATTCTTCAAGATAGAATAATATAGTTTTATGAAAATTGCCGCAAATAGCACCCTGGTTGGCGCCTTTACCCTTGGTGGTATAATGATTTTTGCAGGCTTCCTTTTTTTCACTGGAGGTTTATCAAGTTGGAGGGGTAATAATGAGCGTTTTGTTGTCGTTTTTAACGAGAACGTTTTCGGTTTAAACGAGGGCGGAAAAGTTACCTTTAATGGTGTGAAAATAGGCAGGGTTGAGCGGTTTTTCATCGGGGATGCTTTAAAAGATGGACCAGTCCCAGTAATGATTGAAGTTAATCGTAAACTTGTAGATCGGCACAGGGTAAGCCTGGGGAATGAGGTTTTTGATGAGGATGGTTCTTTCAAACCTGATATACTACCCTTATTGGTTGGCCAATTGGTACAGGAAAGTTTTGTTACTGGAATTTTATACATCAACTTAACCACTGACTTCCACCATGTTGATACTAATGGTAGTTTAAGCACCATGTACGGTCATCCTTTGATTCGTAGTAAGGGTTCGATTTTTGCTGAACTTAGTGAAAGCATAAACCTTGAGAAATTAAGCAAGCAAGTAAGCGAGTTTTTAGAAGCAGGAACCGCTCAATTGCAAAATTTAAAAGCAGGGGAATTGAGGAAGTCATTTCTATCTCTCGTTGAAAATTCCAATCTTTTTCTTGATGATTTCTCTAAGAAGGTACTACCGCTTGGTAAGAATTTGGGAGATACTTCGGAGCAGGTTAGGGAGAGTTTTAAGAAATTAGATATCGTGAACCAACGAATGCAAGAAGTCATGGCACCTGATTCTGATTTGCGCTTTGGTGCAGTGAATGCCCTTCATGATCTATCAGAAATGTCCAAATCATTAAAAAGCTTGGCAGATTTGCTTGAGCGTAACCCGCAAGCCCTCATACGTGGTAAGGTTGTTACAGAGGATTAACATGAAGACACCTTATATACTTATAATTCTGACTGTTCTTGCTCTCGCAAGTTGCATCATGCCGGAGTCGAACCATGTGGAGCCTGACTTCTATCTTTTATCCAATACAGTCCTAGACCAAAACCAGTCGAAGATTAATGAAGATCATTCTTTTTACCTTAGGGAAATAGAGTTGCCTGAATATTTAAAAGATTCTCGCTTGGTGGTTCGTCCGACTTCACACACAATTAAATTCAGGGAGGTTGATAGATGGGGCGAACCCCTGGAAGATGGGATTGCTAGAGTTTTAGCGATGAACCTACAGGACCAATTTAATGACTCAAGGTACTCAATTTTTCCCAATCGAAGGAAAGATGGTTTGCGTTGGGATTTAGCTGTCTCATTTTCATCTTTTGAGAGGATCGCAAACAATCGTGTCTCCGTAGCAGCCAAGTGGTCGGCTAGGGCTGGTAGTGGTGCGACTGTTTCAGATGTTTTTTTCTTTGAATTTGCTCTTCCTTTACCGGGAAACGAGTCTGACGAATTAAAAGCCTATAATTTAGCATTGTACAGTTTGTCGAAAAATATCCTTGAAGAACTTTCGACAAATTGAGTCACTTTCAAATGTGGTCCCTTATCTTTAGTGTAGTAATCATCATCCTTTCCTTCTTACTTTTAAGTAGAGTGAAAGCCTTCGTTAAACTAAAACGTATGCAACGACTGGAGCTTGAGATTGAGAATGATTTAATCCAGGAATTCCCCGAAGCGTTTGATCTCGCTAAAGAAGAATCTGGTGAATTCGTCGATTGGCTTGAAGAATTGCAATCCGAAGATGTCATCACCAAAACAAAAAAGGTATAAATAAGTTTAGTTTTTCCATTAATGTGCGTGTAATTAAACAATTATGATCTCATCGAAATTTTTTCTACCGATAATTCATTGCTTACTGTTCGTATCGTCTTCATTTGCAAATTGGCCAAATTGGAGAGGACCGAACTTTGACGGTTCTGCCACAGGGGATTTTAAGTACCCTACGGTTTTCTCCCCTCAGTTAGCTGTTCGCTGGTCTCATGATTTGGAGGGCCCCTCCGCATCGACACCTGTGGTAATGAATGATCGGGTATTTCTGTCTGGTACTCGCCTTGCAATTGAAGGTGTGAGTGCTCCAGATTTACTCGCTATGTGTATTGACCGTAAATCCGGTAATGCATTATGGATAAAATCAGCTGGTAGTGGTTACCAACCCGGGGATAAGGATGGAAATCTCTTGCAACTTGACTCACGATCCAATTATTCGAGCCCATCTCCAGTAGCTTCATCAACTGAGGTTGTTTTTTTCTATGGCAATGGTGATTTGGTTTGCTTTAGCCATGATGGCGACCTTAGGTGGCGGCGTAATTTACAGGCTGACCTAGGAGACTTTTGTTTCCAATGGACATTTTCTGCAAGTCCCACCCTTTATAACGGTCGCATCTTTATTCCGGTCCTTCAGCGTGATGAACAAGTCCACGGGCGTGGTAATGAAAATGCGGAATCGTTCATCTTATGCCTAAGTTTAAAGACTGGTAAAACAATCTGGCGGCATGTTCGGTCAACTCCGGCAAAGAAAGAATCCCGGGAGGCTTTTTCTACAATCATACCTTACAATGATAGCCTCTTGGTAGCTGGAGGAGATTTCCTAACATCTCATAACCCCCAAAATGGAAGTGAAATTTGGCGCTGGGGAACCTGGAATAATGGACATAAGCAAGAATGGTGGCGCCTTGTACCATCGCCGGTTGCGGGTGATGGCAGGGTGTTGATATGTGCCCCTAAGAAAGCTCCAGTTTTTGCTGTAAGTGTTCCTAGTGAAAAGAGTAAAGTAAGGTTGCTGTGGGATTCCACCAACAGTAAAGAAGTGACATCTGATGTTCCGACTCCTCTATTTTTTAAAGGTTTCTTTTATGTTCTTAGTGATTTGCGTCAAAATATTTCAAAATTAGATCCTGAAAATGGAAAAGTTATATGGACCCTCAAATTGCCAGGTAAATACAAGTGGCGTGCATCTCCAACCGCTGCTGATGGAAAGATTTACTTGATGAATCACAATGCAGAGACACTTGTCATTTCTTCTGAAAGCGGACAGATTTTACATGCCGTAAAAATGGGCGACGAATACGATGACCAAACACGTTCTTCAATCGCACTCTCGCAAGGGCAATTGTTCATTAGAACGAATAAAAAATTGTATTGCATCGAATAATGAAAGTCTGCAATGTGAATAACTCTATTTCCCATCCACCACACCCGCGCCG
>JABBBW010000082.1:16435-18698 GCA_018607205.1 Opitutales bacterium
GGCGGTTCCCGCCAATCTACCGCCCGGCGCTTTTTTTACTTTGATGGGTTCGCTTTATAGGCAAGCTTTTTTATTATCGGCTTTATTATTGGCGAATTTTATCCAAGCAAGTGAATATGCTTCGCTTTCCCTTACGGATAAAATTGTTGAACTACGTTTAAAATCGAATGCACATGGAAAGTATGTAAACGAGTTGCTTGCTAAGGGGATCACTTTTACGTCTTTTGATGCGATTAATAAACCATCACTTATTAACACTGAGACCTCAGTTGGCACTGAAGACTCTTTTATACCTCCAGAAACTCATTTACCGATTATCGATATACCCGAACAAATCCTAGGGGACCCATCAGGTAATCTTTCCGAGGAGAGTGTATCTCCTTTCCCTATTGAAGAAGTCGTTGAAGAAGAGCAGGGCTTGGATAAAGAAGTGTTAGTGAATCCGGGCTTTGACACTGGGGACAACAAGGAAGCTAATTCCGAGAAACCACCTACATACAATGAATTGTATTCGTCGAAAGTTCCTCTGCGCCGATTGGGATATTATTTCGGACCATTTCTCTCAGCTGTGTTTCCAGATGACAGTTCAATTAAAAGCCCAAGCAGAATTCCTTACCATTCAAAAGGTGGAGTAGCAACTGGGCTTCGCGTGGGGAATGACTTTGGTAATACCCGTATCGAGGGAGAGTATGCTTATTTGACTCACAAAATAGATGGCTTGAGTGGAGCTTCTGGAAAAGTCAACTTTCACAATTTTCAAAGCAGGTTAATTCTTGAAAAAAGCTTGGGTACTCGTGCCGATCTACGAGTTGGTATTGGTTTGGGCATTGCTTTTGTAAATAAAGAGCTCGGAGGTCATAAATATGATGGAGTTGGTTTTTCCTATGATTTTTTACTTGGTTGGTCATACCGAGTTATGGAAAACTGGTCGATAAGCCTCGATTATAAACATTACCTAACCTCGGCGCATGAAAACTATGACCGATTACAGGGCCATATGATTGAACTTTCCGCGGGTTTTGACCTTTAGTCAACGGCCTTCAGTTAGGCTTCATTCTTCAGTGAAGCAATCTTGCAAATGCCCTGGGCATTGCTGACTCAGCTTCCCATTGTATGGACTCTCCATTTACTTTGATGGAGAAAGAGATTTGTGATGCATGCAGGCAAATTCTTTGCACCTTGGTAGCTTTGGAAATCTTACGATTCAATTCAAAATTTCCGTAGGTTCTATCACCAATAATTGGTAGTTTTCGATTAGCACATTGAACGCGCAACTGATGAGTTCGTCCAGTTTTTGGCTTAAGTTCAAGGAGTGCAAGGTTCCCAAACCTAGTAGGTGTTTTTCTCTGCATTGAAACTGAAGTTATTGCTGAGTCACCTGTTTTACCTGAAGTTACTCTAATTTTACCCTTAGAGGGGTTTTTTTGAAGGAAATCCTTCCAGATTGGCCTAACAGGTCTTCCATTATAGGCGACTATGGCAAAATAGGTTTTTTTAACATCTCGGTTTAAAAACGCCGCCTTTAATTTTTCGGCTACATTGAAGCTGGATACACCAAGAATTAGACCAGAAGTGGCAGAGTCCAATCGGTGTACAAGATAAAATTCTCTTTCATTTCCTTTTGCGTCAACCCAGTGGTATTTCTCTAGATCAAAATCATAGGAACTATGCAACAAAACCCTTTTATTTTCACCATTGCGATTAGGGTGAGACAATATACCGCATGCCTTTTCAATTGCCCAAATACCGCTGGGGTGAAAATCAATAACATTACACTCCCTGTCTAAAGGAAGCTCAAAGGGCATATCATTTTCAGCTATCTTCATTTATAATTAAAAGTAATTGAAATTTCATCTGAATACCCAAACTCCTCAATCATTTTTTCAGTCCAAATGCCAAAGGGCGATCTGGATGCAATTGCTTGCCTGCACAGTTCTGTCGATAATTGCTCAGTGAGATTAAATCCAATTTGGTTGAGGTTTTTGATTTGTCCGTTGCTCAGTAGGGTGAATCGAAACATAGCTTTTTCAGGGAATTGTTCTCGTTGCAAATACCTGTACGAATCAAGTATCAGTTCACCCCATTGCCTTTCTATTGATTTGAGCATTGCTTGCATGTAAACGCCGTAAGGATTTAGGCGACACTCCACTGCTAGTTTGCCAACCCTCGGAGCACTTGTGGTTTTTTGCAGCAATGGGCCGTTAAGCAAGTCCAAAGATAGTCTAGGTCTAGTTTTTTGAATGACAGGAGGATTGTCTTCTTG
>JABBBW010000046.1:0-700 GCA_018607205.1 Opitutales bacterium
ACTTTCGGGCAAATAGGGAAAAAAGCATATACCTCGGCCACTGGGCACGCTTGGCGTCTCCCCGGTTCCGCTGCCACCATTCGAAGTCTTCAACTTGTGCTTGATCTAACCTGACCAGACCGTGACCTCGTATAAAAGTGGCACCCTGTCTTGCTTTGGTCACTCTGCGAATATGTTGAGTTCCCAACCTACGGTTTCCAATATGAAAGTTTTCTCTCAGAATCATACTTTCATCGTCCCGACTACGAGCTTCAATTTCCCAACTTAGGGTACGCTGTCCTTGTTTGAGTAAATGTGCATCCCCCCCGTATTCCAATTCAAATGAATCTTCCCATCCGCAGAGAGATTCCTCCGCCAATTTTGCCACCTTTTTCCAATCGGCAAGTAGGAATTCACCCACTCCCTTTTGGAATACAAAACCGTATTTACCAGCTTCAGCAACAAAGCGCATCAGAGCGGGGCGGTCACAGTCTTCTACTTCAGCTGCCTCCTTAGCGTAAACGGAAATTCGCGAGTTATCCAAATTTCTCCATTCTGGAATTGCCCGTAATCCTTTTTGGGCAGAAACTTCAATACGGATAAGAAGTCCACTTCCTGTATTTTCTTTTCCGGTCACATCTTCAGGTTCCGAGTCTGTTTCCTCGTCATCTTTCTTTGGTTGCTTTTTTTTCTCTTCCATCCAACCCACACCAAGCAGAGG
>JABBBW010000046.1:710-18543 GCA_018607205.1 Opitutales bacterium
CAAGAGCGATTCCAACTTCCTCATCATCCAGAGAAGTTCGAATTTCTGGGCCTTTTCCAATCCACTCTACCACCGAGTAGGTTTCCTCTCGGTTGATTTTTTTGGTAACGATGGCTTGGTTTTCCTGAATATCAATAGTACTAAGGTAGCCTTCGCGATAGAATTTCTGGGCCGATTTTAATTGTTCGTCAGTAAATTTCTTTTCCCACTCGGTGGTGCAAAGCCGTCTGAACCAAGCCTCGACGGCTTCTTGAGTAAAGGTTCTGGAGGGTCCATTTGAAATCATTGGCTGAAGTGGCTAAAACTTTCACCTTCTACGTTAGCGTTGCTCAAATATTCAGTGCAAGGGGAAAGATTAAAATGGGCGCGAAAGTTATGCACATCCAAACTATGTAGGTGTGGACTACCTACTAAATTTAGAAAAAAAGGATAAACTAGTCAGCCTTCAATGCCCATTCGTAAGTCTGAGCATACTGATTGGCTGCTTCTTCCCAACCGCATGATTGAAGAAGGGTATTTTTTCTGAGTTGGGCGAACTTTCGGGGAGTGCGGTAAACTTTAATAGCATCCAGTATGGAGTTCCAAAGATCTTGCCCACTTGCTCGGGAAAACAGGAAGCCGTTTGGAGAGCTTTCCCCTCGAGCAATCGGTCGAATGGTGTCTGCGAGTCCACCGGTTTTACGGGCAATAGGCAACGAACCATAACGCATTGCATATTGCTGGGCTAATCCACAGGGCTCAAATCGACTGGGCATGATAAAAAAGTCGGACCCTGCAAAAATTCTTCTGGCCAGGCCATCATCAAAGCCAATGAAGGCACCAATTCGATGGGGGAAGGAGGCAGATAACTTCTCTATTGCTTGCTCTTCCGAATGTTCACCACTTCCCAAAATGGTAAAGGTAGCAACTGTTTGCTCCATTAATTTTGGAAGAATTTCTACGAGCAAGTCTAAGCCTTTTTGATCGAATAACCTAGAGACCACTCCGAAGAGGGGAGGTTCTAAGCTCTCTTGCATTTTGAATTCTTTTAATAAGGCCTCTTTACAAGCTTTTTTGCCCGCTTTTGGAGATGTGGGAATAATTGGGTGGGGAAGGGCGGTATCCTTTTGGGGATCCCAGGAGTTGTTGTCTATACCGTTTAATATTCCAATCAAATCAGCACCGCGGTATTGTAAGCTCGATTCTAACCCACACCCATATTCAGGAGTGCGTATTTCAAGGGCATAAGTTGGGCTGACCGTAGTGATTTTGTCGGCATGTTGAATGCCACCTTTTAGAAGGTTCAGTGCTCCATTGTGCTCAAAGCCATCCATACCCCAATAGGCTGTGGGCAAGCCAGATGATTGAAAATCTTTGTGGGAAAAGACTCCCTGATGCTGCAAATTGTGAATCGTTAGTACGGAACGTGTTCTTGGACTTGAAGATTTTCGGGATTGGTCTGCGTTGAGATAAGCAGAAACAGCGGAAGCCATCCAATCGTGGGCGTGAATAATATCTGCCTTCCAACCAGTAATCTTTTCAACCTGCAGGGCTGCTTGGCATAGTGCGAATGCCCGCTGGGGATTATCGGGGAAATCTCCATGATCGTCGGAATAAACTCCAGGTCGGTCATACAATTCAGGTAAGTCGATCAAATAAACAGGAACCTCACTCGCACCAAGGCGGGATTCCATAATGGATCCTTCAAGAGATTTTTTTCCCAATTTGCAAAAAAGAGGTTTTTTATGTTTTTGAGAATCGACCTGTGTACATACCCGGTGTTTGGGGCATATCACCCGAACATCCACACCCAATGCATGGAGGGCTAAAGGAAGGCTTCCTACGACATCGCCCAAACCGCCTGTGCGAACGATGGGATTAACCTCAGGACTAACAAACAAAACTTTCATCAAAATTGTAAATTAAAAGATTGTTGATGAAGGATTGTTCTATTTTGGCAACTGGAAAGAAGCATTATGTCATGGGATTCCATGCTTGCGAACTCCCTGTAATAAACGATATTTTATAAGTTTGTTAAATTCTTTAATGATCCTCTTCTTCGAACGCTCGAGTTTATCTTCATCTAATTGATGACAATTTTCCCCTGAGCCCAATCCCAAATTAATCCATTGGTATAGCCATGCCTGATCGATCGATCGAATTTGAATCGGAACGTCAATTTCACAGGCTCTATGGGGAGGACCCAGAGAACTTGCTGGCAGTTGAAAAATCTCTCGCTGTCAAAGTAGTTGCCCGTGGAAACATCTTGCAGTTAGAGGGTGAGAAGGTCGGGCTTGATCGTTGTGAAGAGTTTTTTGCCCTGTTGGAATCTGCAAAGGCACAGGGGTTCGCAAACGGAAAGTATGATTTTCTCCGCTTTTTGGAAAAAGTGGAATCCGGAAAAAGCCAAGAACTCAAGGATTTGTTGAACCGTCCTCTTCGATTACAAATAAGAAAGAAATCTGTCGTTCCGAGAAACCTTGGTCAGCGAAAGTTTTTAGACCTTATTCTTAAAAATGATCTGGTTTTTGGAATTGGACCAGCGGGCACAGGTAAGACTTTTCTGGCAATGATTGCTGCATTGCACGCCTTACTCGAGGGCGAGATCGAAAGGATTGTTCTTGCCCGACCTGCGGTTGAGGCAGGAGAGGCCCTTGGGTTTTTGCCGGGCGATTTGGAGGAAAAACTCCTGCCCTATCTTCGCCCTCTTTATGATGCAATGGACGAGGTGCTCGGGCCGGTAGAGGCTAGAAAACTTGTGGAGACCGGAGTGGTTGAGATTGCCCCCCTTGCTTACATGAGGGGTAGAACCTTAAGTAAATGTTTTGCCTTGCTTGATGAAGCTCAAAATACCACTCGTTCGCAAATGATGATGTTTCTTACCCGTCTTGGTGAAGGCAGTAAGATGGTGGTAACAGGCGACCTTACCCAAGTGGACTTGCCGGTAAAGCATGAATCCGGCTTAGTTGAGGCCAAACGAATATTAAGCAGGGTAGGTGGTCTGCATTTTCATGAATTTGATCATGGAGATGTTGTTAGACATCCATTAGTGGGTCGGATCATTGCCGCCTACGGTGCAAAAGATAGTCAATAATCGTTGTTCAAATGGCTAAGGAGGAAAAAAATGAAATTAATCGCAAAAGCGGTCGGTCGGGTGGTCGTCGTAGGCGGGTTTTAATAGACGATGAAAAAGCCTCGATTCCCACAGAAGGCATTGCTGCCTTTTGGAATAGTTGGGGCAAAAACCTTACTCAAACCTTGGTCTTCGGACTGACTATCATTTTAATTTGTTTTGTTGGGCAAGAACCTCCCGGGTTACGTACTTTAGGAGAAGTTGCTCCTGAAAATATTTACAGCGACCGAACCTTTAACTATCTGAGCGATGTGAGAAGGCAGGAAGCTGAGGAATGGATTAGGAGTAGCACGCCCAGAGAATTTACCCGCGATTTTGTTGGGGAAGAAAATTTTGCCAAAGCCATGGTTCGGTTGCGAGAGGGTATCGTTTCTGTATTGGAAATGCCTGAGGTTTCCAGAGATATCGCCTTACAATCCCTAGCTGAGGAATTAAAGGTTAAATTTCAAGTTGTGCTTTCCGGGGGAGAAAGTCGTGCAATTCTTCTCTCATCAACCATGCAGGGCTATCCATTTTTTGATTTGGGTAACAAGTTACTTTCCCAATTGCATCTTACTGGGGTAGTAAAGTTTCCATCAATGGATCAAAAGTTTTTGGCTGAGTCCAATGCAACCTCTCGGATTAATACTCAAATGATCAGCTTCACTAATGAATTGGTTATCTACGATCGTTCAAAAGTAAATGCGCCGGATGATTTAGCGTCAGCGTTGTCCATTCAATATCCGATTTTATCAACCTTTATTCAGACCCTTGACGCCAATCATTCTGAAACGACTTCACTTGAGGATTTCGACACTTTAAAACTTGGGGAATTGGTCGAATTTTCAGATGATAATATATCTTTTGCCGCTCAGGAATTGCGTGATAGCTTGGCATCAAATTTAGGAGCTTTTTTGATCAAAGGTTTGAGGTTACGATCAATTGATCGTTCCGCTACGACGGCCGCTCAGAAAAGAGCAATTTCTGAGATGGAACCCACTGTGATTTCTGTTCGCGAAGGGGAAAATATATTGCGTAAGGGAGTGAAGGTAACTGCGGCAGACTTAGAAAAGTACCAGGAGTACCTCGACCTCGCCCTAAAGGATAGCGTGCTATTACCCAAGCGTATATTTGTGACATTTGTAACGCTTTTATTTGGAGTGGTTTATGTTCGCCTTGTGTTACCCAGTTTTTGGACGGATGGTCCTCGGTCGAGTATTGTAGCCTTGAGTATTGTATCAAATTTGGCTGTTTCCCGATTTATTATGGAACTAGGAGAGACCGAGCTGTTCGGTGCCAGTCCAATCCTTATTGGATTGTTGCCTTACTTACTCCCCATCGCATTTGCTCCGATGGTTGTAATGATCACAGTTGGTCCGCGTATGGCGACACTCACGGCCATGATGACTTGTGTCTTTCATGCGGCCATGCAGGAAATTGGCATTGAAATGTTAGTAGGTTCCTTATGCACCGCCCTGGTTGGTGTCTATTTTTGTCGGGAAGTGCGCCTTCGTGGGAGTGTTCTAAAGGCTGGCACTATGGCTGGTCTGACGGGAGCTATTGTTGCTCTGGGAATTGGTTTTGCTTCGGGTAGTGGATGGATGAGCCCGGTTAACCATGCGCTTGCTTCTTTTGCAGTTTCGGTCTTTACAGGAGCTCTTGTTCTTGGGGCTATGCCGTTGATTGAAAATGCATTCAAGGTGGCCACCGATGCTACTCTCTTTGAATTAACAGACTATAATCATCCCTTGCTCCGCCGTATGCAAGTTGAGGCACCAGGAACTTACCACCATAGCCTAATGGTTGCGAATCTGGCCGAAGATGCTGCTCTGGAAGTTAAAGCTAACCCAACGCTTTGCCGTGCATGTGCCTTGTTTCATGACATTGGGAAAATGGTGCAACCAAACTATTTTAACGAAAACCAAGGCGATATTGGTAACCCTCACAACCGTCAGAACCCGGCCATGAGTGCCTTAATTATAAAGAGCCATGTCAAGGAAGGCTTGGAAATAGCCCGCGAGCATCGTTTGCCCAAAGTGATTCGCGATGTTATTCGGCAACATCATGGTACGACCTTGGTCAAATACTTCTATTTTCAAGCAAAACAAAAACTAAAGCAGGAAAATTTGCCTTATGGGGAATCTGAATTGATCGAGCCGGATGAATCGACTTACCGGTACGACGGTCCACGACCCAGGTTCAAGGAGAGCGCCATTATCTTTTTTGCAGACTCGGTGGAAGCCGCTGCGCGTTCGCTGACAAAAGTTACCCATCATAGTGTCGAAGAATTACTCGATTCTATTTTTCAAGACCGTTTAGAAGATGGGCAACTTGATGAGTGTCCGCTTACTTTGCAAGAGGTTGCCACAATCAAGAAAAGCTTTCTTAAGACTACTCTGAATATGTTGCATTCTCGAATTGAATACCCTGATGAGGAAAAAGATTCCCGCAACCCCTTCTCCAAAGATGGTCGTTAAACCAATCAAGCGATTGTATCCACAACTCGAAGTGGCCAATCAATACCCGGCTCTTCATTTTGACTTGTCCCAATTAGAGCTTTTTTTTGAGGTCATTTTTTCCTTTCATCAGCATGATGTGTCGGGTGAATTATCAATCGCCTTTATGGACAGCTCCGCCCACTGTGAACTTCACGGCAAATACTTGCAGGATTATCGACCTACAGATGTTATAACCTTTCCTTCAGATACTGAGAACGGATTGGCTGGAGAAATTTGCGTATCAGTAGACCAAGCCAAGGAGGAAGCAAAAAATCGCAAGCTTTCCTTTGAGTATGAACTTGGTTTGTACTTAATACATGGTTGGTTACATCTTGTGGGTTTTGATGATTTGGATACGGTTGATCGTGAGATCATGAGAATGGAAGAGCAAAGAGTGATTGATCATGTGAGGAAACTTAATGCATGGCCGGATTTTCGACTCGCTTCAGAGTCTGCTGAAGGCTAACAGAAGTACCATCGTGTCTGTACCTGCACCCAGTTTATCCCGGCGTTTTCGCAATGCTTTTCTTACCGGACTTCTGGTATTTCTTCCTCTGGGTACAACTATTTTTGTAATCAATTTTTTACTAGATTTATTCAAAGAACCCGCATTGAGACTGGCTTACCAGTTAGGTTTGAGCGAAGAAAATTCCTTTTTTGGCCTAGAAACCCTTCTCGCGGTTGCCGGATTGATCATTGGAGTGATTTTACTAACTGCTCTTGGTTATTTTTCTAAGTATTTATTGGGTCGTGTATTCATTAATCTGACTGAGCGTACCTTGGATAAGGTGCCATTTATTAATACGGTTTATCGTTCAGTCAAACAAATCGTGGAAACCTTTGGGCAAGATAACCGGGCGGTTTTTAAAGAGGTTTGCTTGGTGGAATATCCCCGGAAGGGTTGCTTTGTACTAGGATTTATAACCGCAGAATCCTCCAGCCATGTCTCCGACAAAATTGGGTCTGGTTTTACTTATGTATTTGTGCCAACCACGCCAAATCCAACGAGTGGATTCTTACTTCTTGTAGGCGAGGAAGAAATTCATCGAATTGATGTGTCTGTTGGTGATGGTATGAAGATGTTGATTTCAGGAGGAGCGGTCGTACCGTCTTCTTCCTGAATGTGCAAAGGTGTCGGGGGGTCCAATTGAATTGTCTGGCGTTGCATTGTCCAGTGACCCGGCGGGAGATCGGTTTGTTCGCATACGAATATTTGATCAAACCTTGGGCTTGAGTGCCGCTCTGTTTCGCTTGCCTGGAAAAAAGAGTGGTCAATCCGCTCCCCCTGACCTTTTTGATGACTTGGAATGTCAATTGAACCCCTTGCGGTCTGGGTCTTCCATACCCTTCGTTGCCGAGTATCAAAAAGCTCGTTCCTATCGAGAATTGGCCCGTAAACCCGCCCATTTTTTATCTGCCTCTGAGATTGCACGCTTTTATTTAAATAATGGATCGCACTTGCTTGACCCTCGGCCGCGGTTGGAATTATTGCGTACAGCTCTTGATTCTTTCTCCCGTTCTTTTGTGCCCAAGGTTGTTCTTTTAAAGCTGTATTTTTGTTTTGCTCGGGATGAAGGGCTTCCTGTTCGGGAGTCTTGGCTTTCTTACCTTCCACAAGTTCTTGCCGAAGAGACTCGTAGAGCTCTCAGTCGTCCGGTAAGCGAAGAAGGTTTAGACGCTAACCGAATCGAGGAACTGGTGGAGAGTATAAAATTATGGATGAATGCAGAGACCGAGCTTCGGGTGGAGTAGTGAACTGCATCTTGTCTCTCAGCCCTTGCCAAGCTAACTGAATCTAGGGTAAAAAGAAGATTCAGAAAGTATGGGAGTAAGCAAAAAAATATCCGAAATAGGAACCAAAGGTAAAGGTACCTACGAGATCACTAACTTGGTAAGTGATGGGCTACGAGAGTCGGGCTTTTCGAATGGTATGGTCAGTGTTTTTGTCCAGCATACAAGCTGCAGCTTAGTAATCATGGAAAATGCTGATCCCACTGCCAGGGTTGACCTTGAACGATTTATGGAGGAACTTGTTCCTGAAGACTATCCTAACTTTGTACACACACTTGAAGGTCCGGACGATATGCCCTCACACATTAAAATGGCACTCACACGTACAAGTGAACAAATCCCGTTTGCTAATGGACAATTACAACTTGGAAGCTGGCAGGGTTTATTTCTTTGGGAACATCGTTCTGCTCCACACAATCGTAGGTTGATCCTAACTTACTTAGGCGAATGAAGAAAATTTTTGATCCTTGGAGTCTCATCGCTTGCTGGTTTCTTTTGCAATCGGCTTGTGCTCCAGTTGGAAGCATTATTGAGGAACTAGATGATCCTGCTTTTGAGCGCGGACGTTCCTATCTCAAGGTCGGACGGGAGACTGATGCACTCGACGAGTTTCTTTCTGTTACCCGTCGGGTTACCCAAGCCCCAAAATCTCATCTGGAGGCGGGGCGGTTGCTTCTAACCCTCTCAGACCGGAAGGACCCGGTGGCTGCAATTTATCATTTTCGTAGGTTTTTATTACTTCAACCAAATGCCAGGGAATCTCCCATGGTCGAACAATTGATTGTTACCGCAGAGCGTGAAATTATCCGGAAATTACCCGGGGAGCCTTATGACAATTACCTCGAGAGTATTGATTTGAAGGATGAAAACGAACGTTTGCGTCGAGAAATTGCAGACCTGCAAGCCCGACTCGGTTCACCCCTGGCACCCGTCGTTCCTTCGGCTCTTCCGTTACAGTCTGCAACAGTTAACACGATCTCACAACCATCCCAAGTCATTGAAGAACCAAAGCCTCCTCAAGCCTATGTGGTAAAAAAAGGGGACAGCCTTTATGCGATAAGCGAAAAAGTTTACGGAAATTCATCGTATGTAAATGCCATTTACTCCGCCAATCGAGACACCTTAAAAAGCAAGAATAGTTTAAAGGTGGGACAAACCTTGCGACTCCCTCCTGCACGTTGACCTGCCTGGCGTTACCGCCGTTTTTTCATGGCGTATTTTGATAATAATTCCACCACCCGTCCTTTTCCCGAGGTTTTAGATGCGGTAAGGAGTGCATCGGATTCGTTATGGGCCAATCCATCCTCTCCTCACAGGGTGGGTTCACAGGTTCGTGTTCGTTTGGAGCAAGCTCGCGAAGAAATTGGACATTCCATGGGAGTTGATCCTGCTGGATTGACTTTTACCTCTGGAGCTACTGAGTCAAACAATGCTGTTCTGGGGTGGTTAGCTAATCGAAAATCCCTTTCAGGAGAGACGGCTTTGGTATCTAGGATCGAACATCCGAGTGTTTTGGAAACGGCCCGTCATCTCTTTGCTAATCGAATCGAATATATTCCGGTAAACCAAGATGGTTTGGTCGAAATGGGGAAGGTAGAGGAATTATGTAAGCAAAAGCGACCAACTATTGTTTCTTTATTAGCTGCTCATAATGAAACTGGCGTTCTTCAGCCTTGGAAGGAAGTCGCCCAGTTGTGCCAAGAATATGGAATTTGGTTTCACTGTGATGCTACCCAATGGATGGGGAAATTAGATCCTCAGGGTTTTGATCTTTGTTCGAGCTTTTCTTTTTCCGCACATAAATTTGGTGGTCCGAAAGGAGTGGGTGGAATGTTTTCCCATGAGCCTGTTTCCTGGATTCTCGGGGGTGGGCAGGAAAAAGAGCAACGGGGTGGTACAGAAAACCTTCCTGCTATTGAGGGAATGCGTATTGCCTGGAGGCAGACCTGTAATAAGTTGCCCATAAAACAGGATGTCGTAGCTTGGAAAGAGAATTTCGAGAGCCAAATTCAACAGGATTTACCTGGAGTTCGGATAATCGGAGAAAAGGTAGCCAGGTTGTGGAATACCTCTTTTCTAATGCTTCCCGACTTTGATAACTTAGGCTGGGTGTGTAAGCTCGATAAACTCGGATACTCTTTATCCACTGGTTCAGCCTGTTCAACTGCCCGGAAAGAAGCTTCGGAACTTGCCGGAGCTATAGGCTTGAGCTACGAGAATGGGGGAAGGTTGCTTCGGGTAAGCTCATGGCTTAACACTAATGAGCTGGAGTGGACGAATTTGGCGGGCGCTCTGGTTCAGGCCCACGCCGAATTAGTCGAGGATCGTGATCAATCCGGGGTTGTTACCCTATAAAAAGCAGGCGGTAAAAAAGTGCGTTTGCTCGGTATAAACCTTGAGAATTTTAGGAATATTAGCTCATTGAGTCTGGAGTTTGGAACAGACCGTATTTTTTTTCTCGGTGCCAATGGACAGGGGAAGTCCAACCTTTTAGAAGCCATTGGAGTATGTTCTACCCTTCGTTCTTTCCGTGGGGCATCTGCGGAATCAATGATCAAAGAGGGAGAGTCAGAGGTCCGTCTTTTTGTAAGGTTTTTGGATGACGATGGAGGAAATCGCGAGGCGATGATTCGTTTTGGCAAGAAAGGAGGCAAAACCGTTGAGGTAGATGGCGAACCTGTTAAAAGACTGGGAGATCTCTTGGGCCAATTCCCGTCGGTTTGCTTGTCTTCGAGAGATTTTAGACTCGTTCGTGAAAGTCCATCTGACCGTAGGAAATGGATGGATTTGGTACTTTCCTCAACCTCGTCTAAATATTTGACTGCATTGCAAGGGTATTATCGATCAATGAAGGAAAGAAATGTACTGCTTAAAAAAAAGGCAGCAGATCCGGAGATTCAGGCATTTGAACACTCCCTGGCTTCTTCCGCACAAGTTATTCAACAGATACGGGGAGAACTGTTTCCTGCATTAGACCTTGCGTTTGAGCAATCCTATGCTGGTTTGACTAACGAGAAGGAATCGGCTCAATTGTCCTACAATCCGGATTGTTTGGCAGACAGTACTGATAAATGGTTGTCGATTTACGAACAGGAAAGAATGCGCGATCGTCAGGTCGGTTCTACCCGTCGTGGACCTCACCGGGATGATTTTTCGTTGCTATTGGATGGTCGGGACTCTCGTCACTATGCCTCTGAGGGCCAACAGAAAGGAATCGTGCTCGCTTTGCGCGTTGCTGAGTTTTCCTTTTTGAAGCACAAGTTGGGAACCATGCCTCTGCTGCTGGCAGATGATGTATTGGGTGAACTGGATCCCTCCCGCCGGTCTAATTTTCGCAAAATGCTACCTCCAAATGCACAATCCTTTGCTACCGGTACCAGTTTTCCATCGGACCAGGAAGAAGAAATTTGGGAAAGTTTTCGAGTGCAGTCCGGAGGTTTTATCCCCATACCTTTGAGTTCTACAGATGGATGAACTAACGGGGTTACATTGGGCTATTCTTTTGCTCGGTTCCGCTATTATGGGCCTTAGTAAGGGTGGTATCCCTGGTGCCGGCAACCTAACCGTGGCTTTGTATGTGCTGGTTTTGGAAGATGCTTTAGGTCCTGCAGGTGTGGCCATTTCCGTGGGTTTGCTGTTGCCAGTTCTTATTTCTGCAGACCTTGCATCGACCATAGTCTACCGAAAGCATGTCGAGTGGAAACACCTTCGTCGATTGCTTCCTTTTTTTGCAGTGGGAGTGATTGCGGGCTGGTGGGCCTTCGATTTTTTTCAGCCCCCTGAACGATCCCGGGCTCTTAAAATATTAATTGGAACTATTTTATTAAGCATGACGGCAATGCGAATATTGTCTCAACTCCCAAGGGTTCATTCACATTTTAATTCTTCCCGGCTTGCTACTTTAATGGGTCCGTTACTTGGATTACTGGGGGGGATGGCTACGATGCTTGCAAATGCAGCTGGTCCGATTGCTCAATTTTATCTCTTGGCAATGAAACTTCCCAAATATGCATTCATTGGTACCTCGGCCTGGTTATTTCTTATCGTAAATATTTCTAAGGTACCACTGATGTATGAATTGGATATTCTTGATATGGAAGTATTCCGTACAGCGGTTTGGCTATTTTTCCCTGCAATCTTTGGTGCCCTCGTAGCTCCACGAATCGTTCGTTATATCCGTCAGGATTGGTTTGAGAGAATGATTTGGTTCTTTATCGTAACCGCAGGGTTGCGCATGATTATGTAATTAGGAAGTGAATAAATCTTCGCGCAAATTATGGGCCAAACACTTGGCTGGACAATCGACTAAGGGGAAGCCTGCGGTCGATCCAAAGTTATTGCTTCGCAAGGAGCCCTTTAAAGGAAGGATCCTTGGGGTAGACCCAAGTTTGCGGGGTACGGGACTTGCGGTACTTGACTGCGAAGGAAGTTCTTATCGATTACTTCATTCCGAAACCCTTCAGTTAGATCGAAAGGTCTCGTCCATTGCCTGCCTCGGGAGAATTCATGAATTAGTCGCTCATCTGATCGCCCTATGGCAACCTAGGCATCTCTCCTGTGAAGAGACTATTTATGTGCAAAACTTTAAAACTGCTCAGATCATGGGAGCAGCACGAGGGGCTGCTCTATCGGCTGCGGCCATTCGTGATGTGCCCGTCTTTGAATATGCACCTTTGCGAGTCAAGCAAGCGGTGGTTGGCTTTGGTCGTGCGAGCAAGGAGCAGATGTCTCATACCCTCGCTCAAATCCTTGGCTTGCCTCAGGCTTTACCTTTTGATCAGTCTGACGCTCTTGGGCTCGCGCTTTGTCACGCCTTTACCTGGGTGCCTGAATGATTTTTGCTGCGTCCTTTTGATCGGGTTATGGGACGAATTGAATTGAGCCTTCATATTACTATTGGCATAAAAAGGAGGAGCTTTGATTTAGGCCAATTTTAGTTTCGCTTCCGCTCTGCGGATATATCCCATCATCCAACCACCACGAGTCATGCCAGACAATCAGGAAAGTCCGGAGATTATTCATCGCATTGAACCTGACACCAGCGTTGAAACTGCAGCTCTCTTTAATCAACTGGTTCTTCTGCTTGATTCGGGTACAGATGAGCAATTGGCTCAACATCTTGATGGCTTTCACCACTCCGATTTAGCAGATGCTTTTGGGTTATTAGATCGGCCGTTACGCAAGCGCCTCATCGATGTGGTTAAGACGGAATTGGACCCTGATCTCCTTTTTGAACTCGAAGATCATTTGCGTAAGGAAGTAACCGATAGCCTGACTGCGAGAGAGGTAGCTGAGGTTATTACCGAGATGGATTCTGATGAGGCGGTTCAGGTACTTGAAGATATGGACGAAGGGGACCGTGCAGAAGTGCTCAGTTCTGTTCCCCAGGAGGAGCGCGAAGATATCGAAGTCGGTCTCGCTTTTCCGGAGGAAAGTGCCGGTCGAAGAATGCAGACCGATGTGGTGACTGTGGGGACCAACTGGACGGTTGGTCAGACCATCGATTATTTGCGGGAAGAAAGTGATCTACCTGAGGAATTTCTCGATTTGTTTGTGGTTGATAAAGATGCCCGTCCCGTGGGGATTATTTCACTGTCTCAAATCTTGCGTTCTCCTCGGAGTACATTGATGCGGGAAATTGCTGACGAAACTCAGGTACTTGTACCTGCAGTGACCCTGCAGGAAGAAGTCGCCCTCCTTTTCGAGAAGTATGACCTTACCACAGCTGGTGTAATTGATGCCTCGGGGAAGTTACTTGGGATGATCACGGTCGACGATGTGATGGAAGTGGCTCGTGAAGAATTTGAAGAAGATATTTTGCTTCTTGGTGGGGTAGGGGAAGAAACGATTGGTGACGGAGTGCTCCAGTCTTCGGCAAAGCGTTTTGCTTGGTTGCTGGTTAATCTAGTTACGGCTGCTTTGGCCTCGCTTGTGATTAGTATGTTCGACGCCACCATCGAACAAATGGTCGCCCTGGCCGTGCTCATGCCCATTGTTGCCTCGATGGGTGGGAATGCAGGCACCCAGACGCTTACCATTACTGTGCGAGCTCTCGCGACCAAGGAGTTGACATCCTACAATACGATGCGTGCTATTCGTAAAGAATTATTGGTCGGGGTCTTGAACGGCTTTCTTTTCGCACTCATTGCCGGAGCGGCCACGGTGTTCATTTTTGGGGACCTTGGAGAGACTTCTATTTTGCTTGGTGGCATTATTGCGGGTGCCATGGTTATCAATATGATCGTGGCCGGTTTGTCAGGAGTGGTTCTGCCTGTGCTTTTGGATCGTTGGGGGGTAGACCCCGCGGTGGCATCGGGGGTTTTTGTAACCACGGTCACGGATGTGGTTGGTTTTTTTGCCTTCTTGGCTTTGGCCTCCTTGGTGATACTTTAAGTCAAGCAATCAGCGGGTATTCCGCTTTAATTTCTTTCCTTGGAAGGTACCCAATAGGGGATGCCCATACTTGTCCATTCCAAGTCATGCCCAAACATTCTTCAAGTAGCTCATGACTTTCAAGGGTTAAAGAAATTAAAGGTAGGACTACACTAAGGATAAATTTAAAACTTAAATATTTTTTGACATAGATACTTATTTAGTGTAATTACATTTATAAATCCAAACTTAATACACTATGACAGCAAATATCTTTTCCCTTGTACTTATCTTAACCGTATCTTCCACAGGATTTTGGTTCTTAACCCAAATCTGAGGTTTTATTTAGTTCGAAAATTGCATACTCAATCCAAAATTCTATGCTAGTTAATCAAGCCTTTAAACCCAAGTTGCCCAGTGTTGAGGGAGTTTTCGTTCACCTTCATTTATTTCGTAATATGAGCAGCAGTTTTTTAATCTACTCGACAGAAGATGAAATAAATTGGGATGTTTTTTTAGAAGAGGGGATAATCAGTTCAGAATTTATTAGGTATATAGAAACAAGTCGCGACGAGTATGGGATTGAGCGTCTCGTCAAAGATGTTCGGAGATAAAAGACCTTTGTGACCCTTGGTATTTAGTTGGTTAGATTACTAGATACTAAGCTAATATATTTAGGTTCACCACAGAGCGTTTGATCAGTTTTGATTCTCCTTTTGATTCGAGGGGAAATGTTTCGAGTCTATCGTTTGTTTCTTAACAGTTTATCTGATCGGCAGGGCGATTGCTTCTTTCGTGCTTCTTGCAAGGATAAGTTTATCGATCAGAATGGGAGTGCTCCAACATTTCCCCGAAAGAATTTTCCTTCTTTTATGCTCGATATATTTTTCCGTATTTGCCTCTGTTATGATCAATTCGCCATCATCTGAAAGAACTAACAAGGTATTTCCGGTACGGATTAAGTTTCCTGGACCAAACCCTTTTTGGCTCCAACGAATTTTTCCGGTTAGTAAATCAATACATTGCAGGGGTGCCTTTCCGTACTCCTTGAAACCGAAAATTCCATAGAGGTGCCCTTTGTAGTATAAAGGGGTACTCCAATGTACCATCATTTCGTTGCGTTTGCGCCATATTTGCTTGCTGCTGAATAGCTGATTTTTTTTTGATATTTTGAACAAACCTGCTCCAACTCCATATCCTGCAGAACAAAAAACATATTCGCCTGCCACCACTGGGGATGACGCACTTGAAACTTTGTAGGGAAAATCTTGCTTCCATAATTCCCTACCGTTTAAGGGATTAATAGAAACCAGACCTGAACGGCAGAGGAAGATTACCTGTTCCTGCCCGTGAATCGTAGCGTAGGTTGGAGTTGCATGGGTGGCGGTTTCGCTACCGTTCTTCCAGCGCAGTTTTCCGGTATTTCTCTCAATGCCGATCATACTTTCCCCTGGACCACCTCCAATTACTATAACTAGGTCATGAACGAGTAGGGGAGAAGATGCATTCTTCCAGGTGATGTTTTTACCATTATGTTCCCGGATAATATCGATTTTCCAAACTGTTTTCCCTGACTGAGCTGACAAACAGTGCAAAGTCATACTTGAATCATATACAAAAACAAGTCCTTCGCTTACCGATGGGGTTGATCGAGGACCGTCACCACCTGAGTTATTGGGAGTGCCCGCATTGCCCCCGCTATGTCCGTAACTGGCCATGCCCAACCAAGTTTGCCATAATCTTTTGCCTGTAGATAAATCTAAACTTACGCAAAGCTCTCGCAATAAGCCGTCCTCATCTTCTTCTGCTATTAAAGTGAAAGCTGATTTTCCAGCAGTGGAGAAGGAACTAAAGCCAAGTGGAGTCGGCGCGGTCCAACTTGGAGAAGCTTCGAGTAAGCTGGATGAATTCAGAGAAATCAAAAAAGTAGCCGATTTATTAAACATCGGGCCATGGTATTGGGGCCAGTTTCCAAGGAGCATAGAAAAGGGAACCAGGAGAATGGAGAGAAATTTGATCATGCCTAGTTTTTCTTTTGATTCACCGCATCGAGCAAGTTCCAAATAGCTAAAATTTATAGATGATTCTATAAATGGTGTGAAAAGGCTTGAACGATATCGGAAGAGTGACAACCTTTGGTCTTTTTTATTCAGATGAATGTACACGAATACCAAGCAAAGCAACTTTTCGCCGATGCCGGGGTAACTGTGCCCAATGGCACGGTCGCTCAATCAGCGGATCAAATTGATCAAGCTCTCGCATCCTTTCCCCCCGGCCAAGCTGTGGTGGTAAAGGCCCAAATTCATGCCGGCGGTCGTGGTAAAGGCACCTTTACTAATGGGTTCAAAGGAGGCGTCCATGTGGTGTCCTCCTCTGAGGAAGCTCGGGAAAAGGCAGCGTCGATGCTCGGAAATGTTTTGGTGACCAAACAGACAGGGGATGAAGGTAAAGAAGTAGGTACAGTCTATTTCACCGAGGCTTCCGATATCGATAAGGAATTTTACTTAGCAATATTGAGCGACCGAGCAACTTCCAAACCCATAATTATTGCTTCCACTGAGGGTGGGGTCGATATCGAGGAAGTCGCTGAAAAATCACCAGAGAAAATTACCAAGATTTTAATTGATCCTTCTCTAGGTATTCGTCCGTATCAAGCCCGCCAGGTTGCATTTTCATTAGGATTAAGAGGGGATTCTTTCAAGCAATGTGTGAAGCTTGTATCTAAATTGTACGACTTTTTCTGGGTTAAGGATTGTTCCCAGGTGGAAGTCAATCCATTGGTGCTTACCCCAACAGGTGATGTGCTAGCTTTGGACGCTAAAGTAAATTTTGATTCAAACGCCCTCTTTCGTCATCCCGATGTAGTAGAACTGCGCGATATCAGCGAAGAAGACCCAAAGGAAGTGGAAGCTTCCAAGTTTGATCTCAATTATATCGCTTTAGACGGAAATGTTGCCTGCATGGTTAATGGTGCTGGATTGGCCATGGCCACGATGGATATTATCAAGCATTACGGTGGATCCCCTGCTAACTTTTTAGATGTTGGAGGAGGAGCTAATGAAGAGCAGGTAGAAAATGCTTTTCGGATTTTGGTCTCGGACGATGCGGTCAAAGCGATCCTGGTTAATATTTTCGGAGGCATTATGAAGTGCGATGTTATTGCGACTGGCATTGTCAATGCGGCTCGCAAGTTAGATATGAAGGTTCCCTTGGTCGTACGATTGGAAGGAACCAATGTGGAGCAGGGTAAAAAGATTCTTGCTGACAGTGGTTTGGCACTCGAGCCTGCGGACACCCTTGCCGAAGCTGCCGAAAAAATTGTCAAACTGGCTGCCCAATCTTAATTATCACCCCTTTTACCAAGAGATTTTACAATGAGCGTTCTCGTAAACAAAGACACCCGGTTGGTGGTTCAAGGAATCACCGGTAGCGCCGGTAGCTTTCACACCAATCAGTGCATAGAGTATGGCACTAATGTCGTAGCCGGAGTCACCCCTGGCAAAGGTGGACAGAAATTTCAGGACTCTGTACCTGTATTTGATACAGTCCAAGAATCTGTAGATAGGGAAGGCGCTAATGTGGCCGCCATATATGTGCCTCCTCCCTTTGCTGCTGATTCCATTCTCGAAGCAATCGATGCGGAGATTCCCTTAGTTATTGCCATTACTGAAGGTATCCCTGTGCGGGATATGTCAGAGGTAAAGGCCCGCTTGGCCACTTCCAATACCCGTTTGATCGGACCAAATTGTCCGGGTATTATCACTCCAGGAGAGTGTAAGATTGGCATTATGCCAGGATACATTCACAAACCTGGAAAAGTGGGTATTGTTTCCCGTTCCGGTACCTTGACCTATGAAGCGGTATGGCAAATTACATCTGCCGGACATGGTCAATCTACCTGTATCGGGATTGGTGGAGATCCCATCAATGGTACGAGTCATCTGGACGCGGTGAAATTATTTAATGAAGATCCAGAGACCGAAGCGATTATTTTGATTGGAGAGATTGGTGGAACTGCCGAGGAGGAAGCTGCTGCCTTCATCAAGGAACATGTGAATAAACCATGTGCTGCATTTATTGC
>JABBBW010000045.1 GCA_018607205.1 Opitutales bacterium
GAGGAGGGCACCCGCGAGGTGGTGGAAGAAAAAAAGGTAAAGGTGGAGGTGACCAGTAATAAAGATGAAGTTACCATAAACCTTGGGGCCTTAAAGGTGACGAGTGCCCAGCGTAGTGCGGATGTAATTCGGCAGGCGATCGATCTGATGGACGAGGGGAGGGACCAGGATGCCCTAAACTTAATGGAAGAAATGGTGAACGAGTTTAAGGCATTGAACCAACCAGAACTGGTTAGCGATGCGATCGGTGCGTTGGAGGGAACAATCAAAAAAATACGCGATGGGTGGAGTCGGGTACGAGGTCGCAAGTTTGCCAGCTATGGTGCGAGCTCGTTTTCCAAGATGAGCTCAAAGGAGGTATGGTCGGTGAACGAGAGGGATATGTCCATGCCCAGCTTTAAGCAATCCAGCCTGCAGGATTACGGATACAAGGGCTCGGATGATGAGCTGTAACCCGAGGCAGGGAAGGAGAGCAGGAGATGAGCGGGAAAAAGATATCGAGAACCAAGCGGGAGGCCTTTGACTTGTACGACCGGATTAAGTCAACGGTGGGGGAGTACTGCGACGACTGGATTATGGTGGGCAAGCGGTGCGATACCGAGGATAAGATCATTATTGGCACCACCGATAAGGGATGGGGAGAACTCAAACCAGTCTACTCCTACATCCAACAATGGAAGAAAGAAAACAAGATAGGTGGAAGCTGAGTAAGCAAAAATATACGGTAAAGGCTATCCCGGGGCTGGACGAGTTTTGGTGCTTCCCCAAAACGGGGGGGCGTTTCTACATGCCGATGAAGCACGAGTGGATGAAGGGAGACCTTTGGGCAGGCTGGAACGAGGGGGGCAGTATGGTCACAAGGTTGAACCACAAGAATGGTTTGCAACATGGAGATAATTATAAGTGGTATCCATCCGGAAAAATAAAAAACCATTGGCAGTTTAAATACGGCAAGCTCCATGGCCGGCGTACGGACTGGTATGAAAATGGGGTGACCGAGTGCCAGATACATTTTCGGGAGGGGCAGGAACATGGGCCTGCGTGGTGCTGGTATAAAAATGGAAGGCTCTGCGACTATGCCGAGAACTGGGAGGGCAGGCTGGTGGAATTGAAGGTATGGAAACCGGATGGATCGGTCTGCAAGGAATCTCAAATTTGCAACGGAGACGGGGTGTGGGTGGTTTACAATGAGGATGGCACCGAAAAGTACCGCGACCATTTCCTCGGCGGAGACTTAGTGTCTCCTAAGCCTGGGTAGTGCTGGCTTTCAGCCGGTTCTCATTTTCCCAATTTGGGATGTATAAACTTAGATTGTCCGGCGATACCGATTTCTCCGATTAGTTGGCTATCTCTTGATTGATCTGGCGTGCAAGGTAGGTTTTGACCAGAGACTGGTAGGGGACATCCTGTTTGTTCGCCAAGCTTTTCAATTGGGCAATCATACTTTCGGGTAAACGAAGGGAGATGGATTTTAAACTTGGTTTGAGTTCCGGGAAGACACTTTTTTCCGCTTTATCCCAATCGATATATTCGGACGAATCATTTTGGGACCAGAAAGCGTGTTCTTCTTTTTCTGACTTAAAAGATGGAATTTGTTTATTTCTTTTTTTCATAAATCTCTCTTTCTTTTTTATGCATGTCTCTGGCTGAGATTACCCTGATTTTTAAATTTCTAATTGTAAATACAACGAAGAGTTTCCGTGCCTGGTTCGTTTTTCCCAGACAGTACCAACGGGACTCGTTTTCTGAGTGTTTATCATCTTTGAAAACAAAGATGGGTTGGTTAAAAAATATTTGTTCGGCTTCGAGGTAAAATACTTTGTGCTTCTTCCAGTTTTTTTCGCGATTGGCATCATCCCAATCGAAACCATTTACTTTATTAAGCATAATTAGTATATCTTACAAATATACAAAAAAGTCAAATTCTTCATTTCCCGCCTATGATACCCCCCTTGAGTGGCAGTTTACCAATCGTTTTGGCAGAATATGGAATGATAGGGAGAGAGAATTCTCCGGAAATTAAAACTGTAAAACGAGGAGGAGAAATTAATCACGAGAGCAAACTAACTGGTTTTGTGAATCTTAAGAACAATAAGCAGCATGGGGAACAGATTGTCCGATATCCTAATGGCCAAGTTAAATATAACTGGAACTGGAAAGACGGAGTCTACCACGGTCGGTGTATGGACTGGGCTGAAAATGGTATGACCAAGTTTCAGGGCCATTACAGGAATGGGCAGAAGCATGGAAAGTGGTGGGAGTGGTACCGGAATGGAAGACTCTCTGTTGCTGGCTTGTTTGAAAATGGATATGCTCGAGTACTTAAAGCCTGTAAGCCCTGTGGGGAGAGATGCCCGCTAACGGGAGTGGTGAATGGGTATGGTTGATGGGTGCACTACGATTCAAATGGGGAAGAACTCGACAGAACTGAAATATCTGGAGGTAAAACGATCGATGACTATGAGATTATCGACGGGGATGAGTGGGAAGATCAGGAGGAATAAAGGGCTCCAACTTTTCTTGAAAATTTCTTAAGGTTGCCGTCGAGTGTCCAAAGAGGGACGGACGAAATAAGGGCAGAGCAAAGAAGATGAAGATCAAAGAAGCCAACGCCTTTGCCAAATGCTTTGTTTTCCTCGATGAAGGTAAGAACCTCTTCATGG
>JABBBW010000008.1 GCA_018607205.1 Opitutales bacterium
TTCACGGAATGGGGGATTTTGCCATAACCCCGGAAGATTTGGAAAATTGGATCGGTACAAAAGTTGAACCATTTAAAACCGGGCAAATCCTTGAGCTACTCAATTCCTTGACCGAGGAAGAAATCAAAAAAGAGATAGAACATGACCTCTCTGCATTTGACCTGGGAAAATATGATGAGGATGCACACCGGAGAACGGTACGGATGAGCCTGGTCGTCCGGAAATGGGTGGAACAAAACAACCTGCTTGGGTTTTCGATGAACTTTGCTGATTTTGATCGGTCAAAGGGATTTGAATGTGTGCCCTTCATGGAGGCAAGCAAGGCCATGGCAAGCGGTACCGGATATGCCGGAGAAGGAGATGTATTGACCGCGGCTTTTTGCGGAGCTTTATTGCAAATCTTTCCTGCGAGTAGTTTTACGGAAATCTTTTGTCCGGATTGGAAAGGAAACAGACTATTTCTCAGTCATATGGGTGAAATGAACCCCGCGATTTCGGATGGTAAGATGTTGATGACGGCGAAGGATTATATCTTCTCTGATATTGATTCGCCAATGATGGCATACGGCAGTTTCAGACCAGGAGTTGCAGTACTGGCCAACCTGGCCCAGACCGAGGAGGGTAAATTTACTCTGATCTTAAGCGAAATGGAAGTACTGGAAGGGAGGAGTGTGGAAAACTTAGAAGAAGCTATCCGAGGATGGATCCGTCCAAAAATTCCAGTCGATCGATTTCTTGAAAAATATAGTGAAATGGGCGGTACCCACCACCAAGTCCTGGTCTATGGTGATAGCTTACGCACCCTCACCGCTTTTGGTAAAATGATGAACTTCTCCATATCAATCATATGAACTTTGAAATAAAGCAGACGGACAAAGAATTTTATCAGGAGTACCTGCAGGATTTCCTCCCTGAAAATATCATCGATATTCATACACATTGTTACGAAAAAGAAACAGTACATTCAGAAAAGGAACAAGATAGCAGACTGGCTGCCTGGCCGCTCTTGGTCGCGGATGAAAACCCCATAGAGGACCTTATGGAAACTTACCGCATGATGTTCCCGGGAAAGAAAGTAACTCCTTGTATCTTCCCCTGGATTGAACCGGAAAACAAAATTGTGGAACTAAACCGATATGTTTTGGACTGTGCGGAAAAACACAATATACCCGCATTGCTCCTTGCCCTACCCCATTGGTCTGCCGAAGAACTCGAAGCCAGACTGATTGAACGGAAGTTCAACGGAATCAAGGTATACCTGAGCTTTGCTCCCTCCTACCTCCCACGGGACGAAGTAAGGATTTATGATTTCCTACCACCTTCACAACTGGAGGTATTGGACAGGCTTGGGCTTGCTGTGATGTTGCACATTCCAAGATCCGGAAGATTAAAAGACCCGGTAAACCTTGGCCAAATCCTGGAAATTGAACAGAACTATCCAAACCTAAAACTCATACTTGCTCATGTTGGCCGGGCTTATTGCGAAGAAGATGTAGGCGATGCATTTGAGATTTTAAAAAAGACTGAGCGACTGACTTTCGACTTCTCGGCCAATACCAATGCCAAGGTATTTGAATGGGCAATCAATGCGGTTGGACCGCAACGTATGATTTTTGGCAGTGATCTACCAATCACCCGGATGAGAATGCGACGAATCACCAAGAATGGAAAGTACCTAAACCTTGTACCCAAAGGATTGTATGGAGATGTATCCGATGATCCAAGCATGCGCGAGATTGAGGGAGAAGAAGCGGACCGCCTGTCCTTCTTTATTTACGAAGAAATCAAATCGATCAGGGAAGCGGCGATTAATACCCGATTAAACAAAGGAGAAATCGAAGATCTCTTTTTTAATAATGCACACCGCATGTTGGGCCTAAGTTAAAACTCAGTGGCAGTGACAAAAAAATATCTGATTGGGATGGACTTGGGAACAAGTTCGATCAAGGCCGTGCTCTGTAAAAGTGATGGAAAAATAATCGCTAAGGAAAGTGCCGAAACAACCATAATTAAACCATCTACCTGTGAAGCAGAGATTGATCCCGAGCAGTACTTTTTAGAATTCACCGGATTGGTAAAATCCTTGGTTTCGCAAATAGATGACCCTAAAGAAATCAAAGCCATCTGTTTAAGCGGTGCCACCGGAAATACCATTTTGCTCGATCATGCAAACAAACCATTGGCTCGTGCAATCAGTTGGCTGGACACAAGAACACTGATTGAGGGCGAGGATCCATGGACCGACCTGGACAGGAAACAACTCTATCAAAAAAACGGATGGCCCTACTTCGGAACCTTTCCTCTGGCCCATTTGGGATGGTTAAAAAAGAACAAGCCAGAACTTTGGAAAGAAGCCAGGCGATTTGCGATGCTGCATGACTTCATCTTTGAAAAACTCTGTGGCCTGTGGATAATTGATCATTCCAAAGCAACCACCTTTTATTTGCAGGATCAGGTGCAAAGAAAGTGGAACCTAGAGCTTTTGAGCACTCTGGGAATTAAGAAAAGCCAACTCCCACAATTGTGCGAATCTGGCAAGGCATGTGGATCACTCACTCCCGAAATTTGTGAACTCACCGGTTTGCCTACTACAACAATGCCTGTAACCGGCAGTTTTGACCACCCCTCCGCCGCCCGGGGAACCGGAGT
>JABBBW010000078.1:0-7803 GCA_018607205.1 Opitutales bacterium
AAGTATTGATACTACCTTAAAATGACTAAAATGGTAGCGACGGAGGGGTTCAAACCTAGGCATAAAAGATTAAGTATGTAGATTTTTAAAGTTTAAAATATTTTATAAGTTAAATTTTTAAATTCATTACATAATATTTTTCACCGATAATAGGAATTAGGCTTTTGACGAGTAAGTTGTCAACATTGTCTCTATTACAATAACAATATTAATCGCTTACTCCTCTCCTGAAATAACAATATTGCATCAACAAATCTCTGATATTCGAACAGGAAACCACTCTCAAAACGGGACGAACATAGATTGAGAAAATGTGGGAATCTCCCCGAAACGTCTTTATTGAAGTCCTTTGTTCCAATGAAAATAAATCTTACAACCTCAGATGCTAGCGCAAGATCTGGTTCGTCCATGTTTGCAACTGGGGCATAGCTCTCGGTTAAGAGCCATAAGTAAAGAGGCTCGTTAGAATATGCTCGGGACTTTTTCAATGAATAGTTTTTTATCATTGATCATAAAAGGTGGACTTTTATAGTTCTCACTTTCGTTGGGGGTGTAGCTCAGTTGGTAGAGCAGTGGACTCTTAATCCATTTGTCGGGGGTTCGAGCCCCCCCGCCCCTACCATTACCAACTGCTCGATTCGACAATTGATTTCAAATCTACGGCATTTGTGGGTGAAAGGATTGGGTAAGCAAAGGTTTCTATCTGATAATTTCATGAGAATATCTGCCGGGTTGAGTCAACACCTCTCATTAAGTTGGTATAGATAAAGGCGATACCCTATTTTAAAAAGAATTAGGTAATTTCAAGAGTCTTCTGCTCTACTGACTGAGCTAAGCAGGCAACAAAGTAAACTCTCCAAGGTCGCCAGAGAGTCTTAGGAGTAAGCCTTATTCCAAAGCAAACTTTACCTGTACCCTTACTTCAGTGCTGAGGTCACTTGGGGCTTGGACGGGGACACTTTCTGCCATCATCGCATCAGAATTCATCAATCTACGTGCATGCAACGGGCGGTTGGAACCACTCAATTCCTGAATCGTTAGGGGCAGTCCTACTTTAACTTCAGGAAATTTTTTAGAAGCAAGAGCACCCGCAAGAATTTCTGCCTTATTTAATGCATCTTCCATCGCCCGTACTCTGGCTTCTTCCACATATTCTTCATTATCATCCAACGCAAAGCTGAGAGACTCAAAATTATTTCCGCCAGCATCAACAGTGGTTTGCATAATCTCTCCCACCCGATCGAGATCGTAAATGCGAACAACGATTATATTGGATACCTGATAACCGGTAACTAACGGTGGCAATCCTTTACGATATTGGCGTTGCGGAGTAATTTGAAATCGAGCGGTTTCGTAATGTTCTTCATCCACGCCCATCTCCTCAAGTACATCAAAGATTTTCAAAATTGACGCATTATTTATCTCAGTTGCTGATTTTGCGGTTTTAGCAGTGGATAAAACACCCATACGCAGAATGGCGAGATCGGGGGACGCACTTACTATTCCAGTTCCAGTAACATTGATCCAACGATCAGACTCTTGCTCCGATTGGTGACCATGTAATGCGGATAACAGGAGAAAAAAGCTTAGGAGGATTTTTTTATTAATAATCATTACATACAAAGTTTTTAAAGAGAGGTTGGACCACTCAAGTCCTTTTTAGCTAATTTGAGAGTTTTCAAGTCTTTCCTCAATACTGTTATTTTATTTTGGACAAAGTTTTGATTGGTAACTTGATACTCGATTCCCCACCCACCAAATTTATGACCATTTCTTTTACCAGTTAAATCATGAAAGAATTTTTTTGGACCCATGATTTGTTCGAAATGTAAATAATATGAGGAGGTCATCGGAGAATCCATCTCACTTGTTAACTGAAAAGGAGGTCCACCCATTTTAAAGTCACGCAATATCAAATAGCCAATCGGTTTTTTAAAGGTTGAATAGGAAAGTGCTTCCTTTTTGACCTCAAATGATTGTACCAGCAACCTCTTGTTGGGGTCTTGCATATTTGTTGGTCTAAAAAACGATTCTTTGGAAGTCACATGAATCAACTCTTTGTATGGGATTCGAAGACGCAACCAATACCTCGGATGTTTCTTGGTTACAGGGTCGATTTTGCTTAAATCCTCAAGTTCTACCTTCTTAACACCCTCCCAAGACGCCAAACGAAATCGAGAAGGAATCTTTTCGTACTTGGTACAGATCAAACCAAATGTAGGTTCCGGTATTTTTTCCACCTTCTCACTTTGAGTTTCTTGATTGGTAGGCTTCTGGACAAGGGCTACTTCTTTTTTTTCTTCCTTCTCCAACACCGGAGGGGGTGCAGCTGGTTTATCGGGCAAAGGCTCAAAAGGAATAGCTTCAAGAGTTTTTGGCTCCACTTTGACTGGCTGGGGAGTGACAACTTGAGGGATTTCCTGTTTAACAATTTCTTCTGGTTTTGTTGATCCTCCTAAAAGCTCCACAATTTTTTCGCGAAAAATCATGATTCCTAAAAAAGCTACCCATAATAAGGCTAAAACAATAAGAGATTTTTTAATCAAAATTAAAGTTAGTTACTCTTTAGTACATCAGCCGACAATCGAAGTGTAAACTCAGCTTTTATTCAGGGTTACAATATCAAGTTGATCAAACCATGTTCTTAAAAGCTCCATCGGGAGCCCAATAACATTGCTTCGCGAACCTTCGAACGAGCATACGATTAAATCTGCACGGGTTTGAAGAGCATAGGCACCAGCCTTATCCAAAGGGTTAACTACTTGAAAATATTCTTCTATGGTGGAATCGTCCAAAACCTTAAAACTAACCAAAGAACTAACTACCTTACAATTTTCGATCTCTTGGGAGTGGTTCACTAAACAAACTCCTGTGTGAACAGAATGAGTTTTTCCTGACAATCGAATCAACATCGATTTGGCATCAGCTAAGTCAATTGGTTTACCCAGAGAATCATCTCCCAAAACAACCAATGTATCAGCTCCTAAAACCCATTTATCCGGGTAACGCTGAGAAACTGCATCAGCCTTCAACCTGGCATTTTCCATTGCTAATGCAATCGGTCCATCCGGATGTACTTTCAATTCCGATACAGATGCAGTCTCTACTTTAAAATTCTCCAAAAGACTGGCCAGTAGTTCCTTTCTTCTCGGAGAACCGGATGCCAAAACAAAAGAATATTTGGGCTTCTGGGTGGCTTTTTTAAGATCGGCAGACATAATAGGTAGTTACTTACATGCTAACTGATATCCACATTTCAACAAGATGAAGATTGGAATTGCTCAGATAAATACAACTGTTGGAGATTTAACCGGTAATTTTGACATCCTTCGATGTGCCTACGATGAACTTTCGAGCGATGGTGCCGACCTGGTTATTTTTCCTGAACTTGCCCTAAGTGGATACCCTCCCCGAGACTTATTGCTCAAAAAACGATTTGGGGAGGATTGTGCAGAAAAATTAAATCAATTTGCAAAACTTACCGGTGAATGCCCTGCCCTTTTAGGCTACCCTGAGAAGATAGGTTTAAAACAAAGCCGATCTTATTACAACTCGGCTGCCCTCTGTTTTGATGGCGAAGTAAAACAAGTTTTTCGCAAAAGACTTTTACCCACTTACGATGTTTTTGATGAAGACCGCTATTTCGAAAGCGGAAAAAGTCCTTTATATTTCTCTCTCTTGGGAAAAAAAATTGCGGTCTCTATTTGCGAAGATATCTGGAATTCCAATGGCAACCAACATTCAGAAAACCCAATCACAGATATCGCAAAAGAGAAACTGGATTTATTGATTAACCTTTCTGCCAGTCCCTGGCATGTTGATAAAAAAATGCAAAGGTCATCAATCCTTCAGGAGGTGGTGCAAAAAATCAATTGCCCATTGGTTTATGTCAATTCAGTGGGAGGAAACGACGAACTTATCTTTGACGGGAGTTCCGTGGTCCTTGATAGCTCCGCAAATCCGACCCATTTCTCCCCATCTTTTGAAAGCAGTTGCCAAATAGTCGATTTAGAAAAAACAGTGCCTATTGAACCCTTAAAGGACAATGAACTTCAATGTATTCGCCAAGCCATTGTTCTAGGCTTGCGTGATTACACCCACAAAAGCGGGTTCAAAAAAGGGCTAATTGGATTGAGTGGTGGAATTGATTCAGCACTAACCGCGGCACTCGCAGTTGAAGCATTAGGAAGAGACAATGTTATTGGCATAAGTTTACCCTCTTCGATTTCAAGCGACCATAGCAAAGACGATGCACGGGACCTTGCTGAAAACCTCGGTATTGAATACCACACTTTACCGATTCAAAAAATTGTGGACTCTGCAGAAAGTGAACTTGCTCCCCTCTTTGCTGGCATGAGTCCAGATGTTACCGAAGAAAACCTTCAAGCAAGAAGCCGTGGGCTTTTACTCATGGCAGTCTCCAATAAGTTAGGAGCTCTCCTGCTAACCACCGGAAATAAGAGTGAATTAGCGGTTGGATATTGTACTCTTTATGGTGACATGTGTGGCGGTCTGGCGGTCATTTCCGATATACCCAAGACCAAAGTTTTTGCGCTAGCCAGACACATGAATTTAGATGGGGAAATAATTCCGCTGAGCACCATTGAAAAACCTCCCTCTGCTGAGCTACGCCCAGACCAAAAAGATAGTGATTCCCTCCCTGAATACAATATTTTGGATGGAATTTTACAGGGTTATATTGAAGATGGCTTATCCATACATGCAATTATTGACCAAGGTTACACTGAACATACCGTGAGGAGAATTGTTGGTCTCGTCGACCGTAACGAATACAAACGAAAACAAGCAGCTCCAGGTCTCAAAATTACCTCTCTCGCTTTTGGAATCGGTAGGCGCATGCCTATCGTACAAAAATACAGCAATTAATTTATCATTGTTTCCATGAAAAATTCACAATCCCTTTTTGAAAGAGCCAAAAAAATTATTCCGGGAGGTGTAAACTCTCCAGTTCGCGCATTCCGCTCTGTGGGCGGCACACCCTTTTTTACTGCTAAAGCATCTGGCAGTCGTCTTACCACAGTAGATGATAAGGAATTAATTGATTATGTCTGCACTTGGGGACCGGCCATTCACGGACATGATCATCCAAAAATTCGTGAAGCAATTAGTGATGCCTTAAGTAAAGGTACGAGCTTTGGTACCCCAGGACCCGCTGAAGTGGAAATGGCCGAATTAATTGTCGAACTCGTACCCTCGGTAGAAAAGGTTCGTATGTGCAATAGTGGAACAGAGGCTACTATGTCAGCTATTCGCTTAGCTAGAGGTTATACTGGTCGGGATAAAATCATTAAATTTGCAGGTTGCTACCATGGTCATGTGGACAGCCTATTAGTGAAGGCGGGCTCCGGTGCCCTGACCTTAGGAAATCCAGACAGTGCCGGAGTACCCGCATCTTTTGCCGCCGAAACCCTTGTGCTCCCATATAATGACTTGAATTCAGTAGCAGATACCTTGGCTTCATCCTCTGAACAGGTAGCCGCCATTATCGTCGAACCTTATCCGGCAAATTGCGGTTTAATCTTACCAATGGACGGTTACCTTGAAGGCTTGCGTACACTTTGTTCCAAATACGGGGTAGTCCTGATCTTTGACGAAGTAATGACCGGATTTCGCCTGGGTTTGGGTGGCGTCCAAGAAAGGACCGGAATCACACCAGATTTAACGGCGTTGGGAAAAATAATTGGAGGCGGTCTTCCCGTGGGTGCCTTTGGTGGTAAAGTAGAAATCATGGATCACCTATCCCCTATCGGACCTGTCTACCAAGCCGGTACATTAAGCGGAAACCCACTGGCGATGGCTGCTGGTATTGCATCCCTCAAACTGCTTAAAGAATCGCCCCCCTATGATCGATTGGAATCAATGGGACGGGAGCTTTCTTCCGGTCTTAAAGATATGGCTCAGTCTAGAGGGATTCCATTGCAAGTCCCACAAGTCGGATCGATGTTTTGTTTATTTTTCTGCGAAAACCCGGTGGTTCAATTTGAAGACTCAACCCAGGCAAAGCATGAAAATTTTAATGCCTTTTTCAATGCATGCCTCAAGAGAGGTCTTTATTTACCCCCTTCTTCTTACGAAACTTGTTTTATCAGTGCAGCTCACCAGAAAATTGATATCTCTAAAACATTGGAAATTTTTGAGGATTCATTTAGTTGTTTTTGTTGACCTTTTACTTCACTCAAAGAAATAACAAACTTAATGATTAAATCAGCGATCAGTCTTTTTTTGCTTTTCTACTTCGGAATAATATCCGCCCTCGCTCAAGCACAGGAACGTATCCCTTTCTACGAAGATTTTATCGAGGGTGGAGACCTCAGCGGATACCTTGAATTAGCTCATAGATTCTTGGACGAAAAACCTGACTCAAAAGAGGCACCGCGAGTTGCTCTGGATTTGATCATGATGGGTAAGGCTGCCGAGAACCTAAAGTCGGTGGTTCGAGGTACCGACCTTTTGCTTTTTAAATATTTAGGAACACTTCCGAGCCTTCACTTTATTAGCTCTTTTGACAAGGGCTCACCAAGATTAAATCAGCTCCTTAAAGTCAAGATTGCTGAAGCAGATTTAAATCAGAAGGATTTTGCGCAATCCTTTGCTGATGCAATCGTACTGCTTGCCCGTATTCACGGTCCTGAGCTAATGGCCGACCCCTCGTTGCTCCTTCGCACCTACCTAATCGTTAAAATGTCTGATAATTCAAGACTATTAGAAAGTTTAGAAAAAGCTCTTGATGTCACCGAAGAGAAAAACAAAGATTTTGGATCATTGGTTTCAATTTGCCGTGCTGAGAATGCTCCCATGGAAAAGATTACTCGTCTTCGACAAATTAGTCATCCCGAAGCTGAGTTTTACATCAAATATTTCACTAACCGACTTACCAATGAAGAGAAAAAATCTAAATTATTTTTAGAATCTTCAATTCAATCTGCCCTTTTTGGAGTAAGTCCCAAAGCCGATCTTTCATTAACCTATTTATCCAATTTACCAAACGACCTTTCAACCTCTCCCAAATATCAGGTTTACACCGCCTTTGCTCATTTACTTAGAGGTAATCAAGAGAGTGCAATTTCCCTGCTTAAAACCCTGTGTGATTCCAATCCTAATTCCTCAGACACTTGGATAGAAACTGCCCGTTCCTTGAGCGATGGTACCGAGTTTGAAGGAAGTAGAAAAGCTCTCTTCCTTGAACAACTTGAAAAACTCTACGAGCATTGGCAAAAGGATGCAGATGCCTTTTTGATTGAAGGTGCATGGTTGCATCCCAATGAGAAACTGATTTTAAATTTTCAAATCGGAGTAGACAAAAATAAAGAAAAGGTAGTGCTTCATTTCCAGCAAAATGAAAAACCATTCTTTTCTTATCAAGTTTCTTCAAATGGTAGCCGAATATTCACCTCTTCAGGAAAAAATATATCTTTCATCACCGGTGGTGCTTATCCCTTGCCTAAGATTGAAATCATTAGAGACGCCAATACAGGTTCTTTTAATTATTCTTTCAATTTAAACTTTGGGCGAAAATTTGAAGACTTCATTAAACAAGCCAACGAAAATTTAAAGGTTTCATACTTAGGCACTTCAAAGGGCAGAGAAGTTTTATTAACCCACGCGCTTGAACAAAAAGGTATATGGTTTTCACCACCAGCTTCTTCAGACCGCGGAACCGTCTTTACCCTGAATCAAATTGATCCAAAGGCCTCATCCAAGGTTTACAAAACTGAAATAGCCGGGAGCGGCGAGTTGGCTTATCTAGAATTTGGAAAACTTAGGATAAATAATTTCTCTCAG
>JABBBW010000078.1:7813-18162 GCA_018607205.1 Opitutales bacterium
CTCAGGGACCGATCGAATTATTGAACAGCCTCCCAGATTGGCCTGCAGCTGAACCCAAGAAGAGCGAGGGTGATTTAGAATTATCTATTTTGATTGAAGCAATCGGGGAATTAATTCAATCCACCAATGCTGATCAATAATACTTGATAATACCCCACGCTTTCCGCTACTGGAAACGATTGGGATTAAGGTGAATTAAAGGGATGGTCCTCGAAGGGATTGTTCAAGTTGCTGTTGGAACTCCATAACATCCTCATCACTTGGTTTGTAATCTGGTGACCCACCAGTCGTAGCAAGCCTACCAAACTGATCAACCGACCATTTCTTGGTTTCTCCATCCGAGAAGACTACGCTGCCACTAGCCATAGATCCTGGGGGAGTTACCCCATCTACCTCAACCCGCACACCACCTCCACCAACCGATTGATCATCTAATGATGGGGTATTAGAAACCGAATCTTCAACTTTTGGCGGAGCCGGTTTTTCGGGATCCACTAGGGTTAAATCAAGATCATCAACAAGAAAGCGTACATCCATGTAGGTTAATACCACACCAAAATCGGTGTTAATCTTTTTTTGAACATCTGAAAGCCCCATACCTCCTGCCACCCACTTGGCAATTTCTAGTTTCTGCTCTTGAGTAGGTTCAGAAGGTTTGACCGCTTGGTTATCAACGCCCGAAGAAAAATTTGCTTCGGAGGAGTCTGTAATATTATGATCGTTCATGTTAAACGGATGAATTAGGAGAATCCAAGCAATTGATCAAGCTTGGAAGATAAAAAGATCGATCAAGACATCGACTGGGACAATTGCTCGTTTAACAACTCAACTGCAGTTTTGATTGATGTATCTTGATCCATCATATTCTCAACGGTTTTGCACGCATGTATCACAGTCCCATGATCTCGCCCACCAAACGCTCCTCCAATCTCTTGCAAGGAATGTTCTGTAAGAATACGGGAAAGGTACATTGCTACTTGCCTCGGAAAGGCTATGTTTGCAGGGCGCCTCCGTGAAAGCATATCTGCCATTCTTAAATGGTAATAATCAACCACTTTTTTCTGGATAGTCTCGATGGTAATTCGGCTAATATTTTCCTCGCGAAGAATGTCGCGGAGTAAACGCTGAATAGTTTCCAAATCCGCTTTTTTTCTGGTCAACCCCACATAACCTGCGACTCGGGTCAATGCACCTTCCATACGGCGCACATTTCGAGAAATATTTTTGGCTAAAAACTCAAGAATGTCCGGTTCGATCGAGATTCCCATTGCTTCAGCCTTGCAGGTAAGGATGGCAACCCGGGTTTCCCAGTCTGGTGCTTGAATATCTGCAACCAACCCCCATTGAAAACGGGAAAGCAAACGGCTTTCAATTTTGTCAATTTCTCCCGCGGGTCGGTCGCTAGTTAAAAAGACTTGTCTTTGTGATTCGTAGATCTCGTTAAAAGTGTGAAAAAATTCTTCCTGTATACGTTCTTTACCAGCCAAAAATTGAACATCGTCGATCATCAGGTAATCGACACTGCGATAGCGGGAACGGAACTTGGTAAGTGAATTTTCTTGGATGGCTCGGATGAACTCATTGGTAAACCTTTCACAAGACACATATGCAATGCGGCATGCGGGGTTACGGTTTAATGCTTGGTGTGCTACGGCATGCATTAAGTGCGTCTTCCCCAAACCAGTATCACCATAAAGAAATAAAGGATTGTATGCATGTGCTGGAGCATTAGAAACAGCAACGCATGCTGCATGGGCAAGTTCACTCCCTGCACCCACGATAAAATTAGAAAAAGTATTTTTTGGATTAATCCCGAGGGAGCGTCCGTGCAAGGAAGGTCCTGTTGTCCGACTTGATTTGGTTTGGACTGGTTTCTTAAGACGATTTGAGTGGGCGTCCTGCTGTGAATCATCTTCGTAACAACCAAGTAGTTCTACGGAGTACGGATAACCAACTAAACGGTCTGCCTCCTGCCTGATGACATCAAGGTAGTTGTCACGAATCCAGATCGCAGAAAACTCGTTGGGGGTTAATAATTCGCAACCATCCTCGTCCATGTGTCCGACTCGGATATTGTCAAACCACACTCGGAATGTATCGGCAGGAATTACCTCAAGGAGGTTTTCGCGCAGCGAACTCCAAAAGGTTTCGGGAGTGGCGGTTAATTGTGTCATAGGGTGGTAGAGTTTGAATTATTCACAGGGATTGCGAAGGGGCTAAAACCTGCTGATAATGAAGAGTTTCCGAAAATGAAATATATACTAATGCATCAATTATTAAGAGAGTATGCGAAGAGTTCTAAAACGAATTAAATGCATAAGTCTCTGACAATTAATACTTAGTGACATAAATCAAGATGATCGGTGAAGGGTTGGGGTAATAAGGGGAAAAAAGGGTGTAGAGCTTTTTTGAAGTACTTTGCCCACTAAACCAAGAAAAAAAAGCATCTGATATCTTTTAGTTTCTCACAAGTTATTCACATCGTATTGAAAGTAAGTTTTTGAAGATTTTGGGGTTGCAAAATGAAAAAAACATTCCTGCTTCGTAAGCCATTAAAAATTAAGGTATTTAGAGAAATCTAATTACTGAAATTATTCATAAATTAGTTCTCTTGCTTCATTTTCTGAATTAATTTTTGGTTAAAATCATCTGCAGAATCATGACCTAGTTGTCTTGCTGCCTGAACCATTGCCGCAACCTCAACGAGGCGTGCCATATCTCTTCCAGTACGCAGTGGGATTTCCATATGTGGAACATCAGCACCCAAAATATCAAAGTTTTTTCGGTCCAAACCTGTTCGGTCAATCTGATCATCCTCTAGATCTTCAGTAAAAGTGACTACAAGTTCTATCTTTTTTTCAATACGTACAAAACGTATACCAAATAATTCCTCTACATTGATAATGCCAATGCCCCTACATTCCATAAAACCTCGGCTCATCTCATCCCCAAATCCAACTGGAGTATGATCACTAAGTAATTTAACACGAACCATATCGTCAGCTACTAAGCTATGCCCGCGTTCTAAGAGTGCAAGTGCGGCCTCGCTTTTACCAGCACCGCTTTCTCCTCTTACCAAGGTTCCGATTCCCCGTATATCAAGAAGGGTTCCATGAACAGTAGTCCTCGGAGCAAACCTTTCCTCAAGTAGTACTGTGACTTCAGTAGTAAAGGCTTTTGAAGCTAAGCTCGTGCGAAATACCGGAACTCCAAAACGCTCGAACACCTCAATCATTTCTGGTGTCGGGGCCAAATTTCTCGAAATTACAACGCAAGGTATACGCTTGGTTGCCATTTTTTCCAGAACTTGAATACGATGCTCTTTTTTTTGTTCACGTAAAAAGCCCATCTCTCCTGCCCCGAAGAGTTGAATACGTTTGTTAGCAAAGTATTTAAAGTAACCCGTAACAGCCAATGCAGGCCGATTTAAGCTTCTTTCGCGAATAGTACTTCTTGATAAAGTTTTACGAGAAGTAACCAACCTTAAAAGTAAACGCTCGGCAAATGAATCGTAGAAATCACGAACGGAAATACTTTCGACATACTCGGGTAAGGAAATTGATTTCATAAGAGTTAAGGGATTATTGTTTCATGCCTCAAAGTCGTGGCCTAAATATTTCTCTCTGGTCTCAGCATCCGAAAGAAGAAAATCGGCAGTTCCTTGCGTTAGCACCTTTCCCTCGTAAAGAAGATATGCTCGGTCAACCACTTTTAGAGTTTCCCGAACATTGTGGTCCGTTAAAAAAATACCTATCCCTGAATCCCTTAGTTGCCTAATAATCGCCATAACCTCGCTAACGCTTATTGGATCTACCCCGCTAAATGGCTCGTCTAACATAAGAAACTTAGGCTCCAATACAAGTGCACGGGTGATCTCTAGTCTACGGCGCTCCCCCCCGCTCAAGGTGTAAGCTTTTTGATGAGAAAGACTTGATAGCCTTAATTCATCCAATCTTTTCTCCACCATTTCATTTTCCTTAACCCTGGAAAGACCCAAAGTCTCTGCAATACAACGGACATTTTGCTCCACGGTAAGCTTGCGAAACACAGAAGACTCCTGCGGTAGGTAGACCAGTCCCCGCCGAGCCCTCTTGTAAGCTGGTAATGAGGTTAATACTTGATCATTTAAACTAACCGAACCTGAAGTTGGAGAAACAAAACCAGCAACCATAGAGAATGTTGTGGTCTTTCCTGCCCCGTTAGGTCCAAGCAATCCAACGACCTCACCACCTTTTGCTTCTAAAGAAACGCCCTTTACCACTTCCCTTCGACCATAGACTTTTTTCAAGTCAACGGTTTTCAAGCAGGGAACCTCTTCGCCACTTAAATTACTCATTCAGGTATATAAGTTTTCGAATCCATCGAATTACTGGGTCGCATTTGTTTTATTCAACGCAGGTAAGAGTAGTTTCGACCTGCCTTTATTTCCTCCGATTACCTCTGCACGGCCGTCCTCCTCGAGCAAAATGATATGCTCACCTATCGCTACACCCCATTTTTGGTGTGAAACTTTAGCATTCCCATGCAGGTTAACTTGGCCACTTTCCTCAGACCATTTCAATTCATCAGCTGAACTTTCCCTCAAGGGTTGGTTAAGTTTTACCTTACCAAGAGCGTGTATTTTAGAAATGCTCCCAAATAAATTCGTACTACTATTACCGTCAGACCCAAGGAATAATTCTGCCCAGTCGCAAGAAATCGTGGATATTATAGGATCACTGCCATTGGACTCCATGTCTTGCATTTCAATTAGTACATCTGTCTGCAAAAGAAACTTTCTCCTTCCATCACCCAAGTCAAATATATCTATTTTCCTGCCATAGGCAGTAGTGGGAAATTTTTTTGAAAAGTTAGGCGAATCGATGGAATGTATGTCGTCAGCAGTAGAACTGGGCTTACTTTTTTTGGACCGCTTATTCATTCCCTCGTCAGCAACCCCAACAAATCCTGCATTTACTTGAGATTCAAAACCGATCTTCCCCTGCTCGGAAAAAGCCAAACAATTCCTCGCATCTGTGATATTTTCTTCAAATGTCCACGGCCTTCCAATGGCCTCGAAACCGTCTCCTTCAACAAACAAATGCTCCCTCCCCTTTGCCAACCCTTGTCCAAGGTTAAAAAACCCGGAATTTGAATTAGCAATGGTCGCAAGCCTTTGGTCTTCTAAAATAAACATTTTCGGATTTTGAGCAGAATAAATACCCTCGTCCAATTGATCCAATTCATCAGCATGTAATTCCCAATTTATTCTTCCCGCTTCGTTGTAAGTAGGAATCCGAACTTCAAAAAAACCGTTTGAAGATGAATTACTATCAAAGCCTTTTAAGTAACTGACCAGAAAAAGAAGCAGGAGCAGAACATTAAATTTATAAATCACAATAGCTAAAACTTAGATACAAGTCATGCGGTGGTTTTAATCATGGGGCATCCGATGCTGGAATGTTAGAAGCATTTGTATCTGATGTACGACTATGCGGACGAAAGCGTAAAACAGTACCATTTATACAATATCTTTTGTCCGTTGGCGTATCAAACCCCTCCCCTGAAAAAACATGACCAAGATGGCCATCACATACAGCACAAAGAACTTCAGTTCTGGCATATCCAAGCAAATGATCAACCGAAGTTTTTACATTCTCAACTTTTGATGGGTCAAAAAAAGAAGGCCATCCACAATGAGAGTCAAATTTTTCGTTAGATGAGAAAAGCTCGGTATCACAGCCGATACAAAAGTAAACACCTGCACCCTGTTCCTTAAATTCTTTGTAAACAGTACCATTTGGACGTTCTGTGCCGGCTTTGCGTAAAATTCGATATTGCTCAGCTGTTAACTGTTCCTTCCATTCTTCTTCTGTTTTTTCGATCATCGTTGGGGTTTCTATTTTTTCATTTTTATCTCCAACCAGAGGAGATTGTTTAGCCCACAAATAAATAGCTGAAAATAAAGATACACAAATAAACATGAAAGAAGAGAGTCTTCCCCAAAAGGATTTTTTTACTTCTGGCATTCTATACATCCTAAATTAATCTGCTTACGTGCTGAACTCGTGTAATAACATTCCTTAGGATCATGGATTAAACCACTTCACCCAACCGCTCTGCCAGGCTCGCATCGTTAGCATAAGAGATAGCTGATTCCCGGCTTATGATATTGTGCTGATGCAGGAATAAAAGGTGTTGTTCCATCGTAAGCATACCTTCTTTAGATTGGGTCTCCATTGCAGAATAAACCTGTTGCCAATTTCCAGTTCTAATTAAATTACCAATGGCAGGTACATTTTTTAAAACTTCCATGACAAGGATACGCCCATCAGAGTCCTCCCGGGGAACTAATTTTTGACTAAGAACATAAGAAAGACTGAACGATAATTGAAGACAGATAAATTTGGATTGTTCGGCGGGGAACATATCAACAATACGGCTCAAGGCTCCTTTCGCGTCTCGAGTGTGAAGGGTGGAGAAAACGAGGTGACCTGTTTCGGCTGCACTTAAAGCCAGTGTGGCAGTTTCTGTATCTCTAATCTCGCCCACAAAAATCACATCAGGATTTTCACGCAATGCACTTTTTAACCCAGCAGAAAAACTTGGTACATCCTGACCCACCTGCCTTTGCGAAACCATAGAGCTTTCATTTTTAAAAATAAATTCGACTGGATCTTCGAGGGTTATAATTCGAGATTTCCGCGTACGGTTAACATGATTAATCAGAGAAGAAATAGTGGTGGACTTCCCACTCCCTGTAACTCCAGTTACCAAAACAAGTCCTCTTTTAAGCTTTGTGATTTCTTTCCAAATCATTTCTGAAGGTAACCCGACTTCCTCAATTGAAGGAATCGAAGAGGAAAGTACCCGCATAACATATGCCAATCCATCCCGATCCCTGAAAACATTTAGACGAAAATTAACCCCCTGCTCTGCCCACTCAAATGCTGTATCGACATCTTGGGGTTGATCAGGATCAGTAACTTGAGCAATTTGCTTCTCATTTAAAAGAATACTCAACATATGAAGCAAGGCCTCTTCATTTACAGGAGTACCCCTATCAACCGCTATAAGCTCATCATCAGTACGAAAACTGATAGGCATGCCAATTTTAACATGCATATCTGAAATACGGTGGAAATTCCCACTCTTTTTGGAAGGATCTACAAAAAGTTCGAGTATCTCCGTATAATTTAAACGCTCCAGACCTACTCGATAAAAGGGAACCGCCATCTTTTCGTCATTAGTCATAAAATTATCATGTTCATACAAACCCTAATCTTCAAGCTAACAACTTAAAGAAATTTCAGGAGAAAATGACGAAATAGAAATTTACGTTGCCAAAAACCTCAATACGTAAAAAGAAAAGAATCCCCATGTTCGTTCATTTTAAAGGTACTCGCGGATCGATACCCACAGCCCCAACCGCTCAAGAAATTGAAGAGAAGGTGATTGCTTCCATGATGGCTGCTCGTGGAAAAGAACTCCGTTCAGAGAGACAGATCAGGGAGTTTGTTTACGATAAACTTAATTTCCGAACCCGTGCATACTGGGGAGGAAACACTCCATGTATTCATGTGGATACTGGCTCAGCAGATTACCTCATCCTTGACGGCGGTTCAGGGTTGAGAGCCTTGGCCAAAGAAATTATGGCCAAGAAAGTAAGCGGTGCGACCTTCCATATTTTCCTATCCCACTTTCACTACGACCATATTCAGGGCATTCCCTTTTTTGCACCTGCTTATGCTCCAAGTAATCGTATCGTTTTCCATGGAGGGCACGAGGGAATTGAGAAGTTTTTAAGAGCACAAATGCGCGAACCATTTTTCCCCATCAGTTTTGATACTCTTGGTGCAGAAATATCTTTTGAAGAACACAAACCCGGAGATGTAATTGAAGTTTGCGACTCACGAGTCACTCTTTTTCAACAAAATCATCCCGGTCTATCCTACGGTTATCGTATAGAAAATCAGGAAAAAGCCATGGTTTATTCAACAGACTGCGAACATACCAACGAAGCTCATTCAAAAAACTATCCCTACTTAGATTTTATCCGAGGAGCAGACCTGCTTATCTTTGACGCCCCCTTCACCCTATACCAATCAATTGGAAATCGTGAACATTGGGGACATTCGAGCAATGTAATGGGAGTTGAATTAGCCGCTAGGGCTGATGTTAAAAAACTAGCCATTTTTCATCATGATCCGAACGCAACCGACGAAAATATTTCTGAATTCTGTGCTCATACAAGAAAGTTTTTAACCGGATCCAGGCATGCAGTTCGAGAATCCATACCAGGAATCCCAGGAGCTCCTTCGCCCCGGGGGTTTCCGCATGAGGTTTTATTCGCTTACGACGGATTAACCATGGAACTTTAATTTCAAGATGTCGGCACTCCATTCCAATCAAGGAGAACTTCCTTCCAGGCTTGAAAAAAGCGAAATTAACGAACTTCCACTCATTCGCTTTCATGGTTCCATCCAAGTAGCGGAAGATAACAAATCCTTCCGAAAGTTCGTCAACCAATTGAGTAAACAAAAAGTCCTCGGTTTTGATATCGAATGTAAGCCAAACTTTAAACGTGGTCCCAATAATCCCCCTGCTTTAATTCAACTGGCAACTGCTGACCAAGCCTTTCTGTTTCGCCTCTATCCGGTAATGAAACTTGGTCCACTAATCGATATCTTAGAGAATCCAGATATAGTTAAAACTGGAGTGGCGATTAAAGACGATGCGTACAACCTCAAAAAGATAGAAGAATTTACCCCTGGTGGCTTTGAAGATCTTGCACCATTAGCACAATCGCTAAAGATCGAACAAACTGGTTTGCGAAACCTGACAGCGATTTTTTTCTCCCAAAGACTGTCCAAGTCTGCCCAGCTCTCTAATTGGCAGAAAAGCCCGCTTTCTCCCTCACAAGAAACCTATGCTGCCACAGATGCCTGGATAAGCCGTGAATTGTACCTCATTATGAAAGCACGACTCGCCGCAAACTCATCCAATACTGAAGAATCAATTCCCGAGGGGGAGTAGATTTCCCCACCTTTCGAACGCATGCTTCTTGCCATGTAATCTTAAACGGTCCACCAAACCGGGACGAGATGGACGAGAATAAAGTACTTCAATATGCGATAAGCCTTTGGGTGCTAAATCGCTGTGCGAACTAATAAAAAAACCGTCCTCTTCTAAGGTTCTTTCAATTTCACCCTCCACCTTTTTCCGGTAATCGTGGCCCGGAAGTATACAGTCTTCAATTCCACAGGCCAAGATCGTTAAAAGATGATCAGGCTCTTTTTCTAAATATTCGAGCATATCCTCAGCTACAACCTTTCGGGGAATTCGAAGATTGGGATTTAATTCGCTCTCCAAGTAGGCTAATTGAGCAATTTCCTGCTTATCTGCATAGAACGGCTCGACCGCCACAAAATTTTTGGCTCTCGCATGAGCTGACAACGCAAAACCATGGGGCAACATTCCCGCACCGAGTTCTACCACCCTTCGACCCTTGAGCAACTTGTTTAAAAAGGCTCCTTGGGGCGTAAAGCTCCATTCGAACAAAGCCCTTGTAAACTCACCACCAGGGGCCGCAAATCCAGTTCCTATTTCCCTGGAAACCCCAAGCCGTTCACGCCAGTTCTGAGAATCCAATCCTTCAACGGAAGGAGTCATCGTGACTAATTTTTCCTGCGAAGCATATGCTCCGCAAGTTTCAGCAAAAAATGGTTATCCCCACCAATCTCTTTAATCATTCGCAAAGCTTGTTCAGTATGTTCACGTGCAAGTTCGTTGGCTTGTTTAACTCCAAGCATACGTACCCAGGTCATCTTTTCCGTATCTTGATCATGAGCAGCTTCCTTGCCCAATTCCTCAGTGGTTGAAGTTACATCAAGCAAATCATCAACCGCCTGGAAAGCCAATCCCAAGGATTGACCTGCCTGGGAAACCAAACTTCTTAATTCTATATTGCCCCCATTTTCGCTCAGACAAAAACCCATGAGTAGAGAAGTTTCAATCATGGCCGCAGTTTTGTTGGCATGAACATAGGATAGAGTATCTGCCTCCGGGCTTTTTCCCTCGGCTAATAAATCCTCCATTTGTCCACCAACTAACTTTTGGCTTCCGGCAGCCACAGCCAACAAACCTACCAGTTCAAGCCCAAGTGAAGAAGATCCCTGGTATGCTCTTGCTAATTGTTCAAAAGCTAAGGGAATTAATGCATCCCCTGCAAGAATAGCAGTAGCTTCATCAAATGCCCGATGGCAAGAGGGAGAACCACGGCGAAGATCGGAATCGTCCATTGCAGGCAAATCGTCATGAATTAAACTATAGGTATGAATAATTTCTACTGCCAGTGCTGCAGGCATAGG
>JABBBW010000033.1 GCA_018607205.1 Opitutales bacterium
GTATCACAGGTGTCGCAATTCCCGCAGGGCTCTCCCGTGTCGTCAAAATATTCCAGCAATACCTGCCTCCGGCAAATCGCGGCCTCGCAGAGGCCAAGCAAGGCATTAAGCTTTTGGTTTTCTATCCGCTTTTGCAGTTCTGGAGCCTCCGAGTTTTCGATCCAGTTTCTTTGCATCACCGCATCATCCATCCCATAAATCATGTAGGCATTGGAAGGCAGACCATCCCGACCGGCCCGCCCAGTCTCCTGGTAATAAGCCTCGATCGATTTGGGTATATTCATGTGGGCAACAAAGCGCACATCTGGTTTATCGATCCCCATTCCAAATGCGATGGTTGCGACAATGATGATTTTATCTTCCCGTAAAAAACGGTCCTGGTTTTCGCTCCTCACCTCCGCGGGCAGGCCCGCATGGTAGGGCAGGGCATTGATATCTTTTCCCTGCAACCACTCCGCCATATCCTCCACCTTCTTGCGCGATATACAGTAGATAATACCACTGTCTTCCAGATGGTAGTTTTTGATAAAGTCGTACACCTGCTTTTTCGGATTGTTCCTTTCCAGAATGGAGTAGTGTATATTTGGACGGTCAAACCCGCCAATAAATGTCCGCCCATTCTCCAGCTTTAAACGCTCAATGATATCCTTTCTTGTCGCCCTGTCTGCCGTAGCCGTCAGGGCAATCCTTGGCACACCCTCAAATCGTTCCGCCAAAAAGGATAGGGCGGTATAGTCTGGACGAAAGTCGTGCCCCCACTGCGATACACAGTGAGCCTCATCGATTGCAAAGAGGGCAATTTTTACCCTTTCCAGTAACTCTACAAACTCCGGCATCACCAACCTCTCGGGAGCCACATAGAGGAGATCCAGATTATTACTCTCCAGCTTTTGCTTCACCTCAAATACCGCCCTGTCCGACATGCTGGAATTAATCGCCCTTGCCGATATTCCCAACTGGGCAAGCGCGGTTATCTGGTCCTGCATCAGTGCAATCAGCGGAGATACAATCACCCCCACGCCCTCCCGGCACAGGGACGGTATCTGGTAGCAAAGTGACTTTCCACTCCCAGTGGGCATCAGCACAAACGAGCTTCCCCCCTCAATTAAATGGTTAATGATCTCTTCCTGCTCGCCACGGAATTGATCATACCCATAGGTTTGTTTTAATATAGAAAGCGGATTTTTGGCCGATACTTGCACAAGATAAGAAGGAAAAGTTTTTTTACGCCAGGCCAAGTTTCACCACCCATGATTCCACCGCCCGATCGCCTCAAACCGTTTTGTGGCAATCCCCCCCACTTTACAACTTGAAAGCCTGATTTTATTAATCCTTACTCCTGGGCTCATTATTTCCCATACTTTTGCTCGAGCTTTTCATTTTTTAATTATTGAAAACCATTAAGTGTCACTTTATGGTTTATGTATGTTGATTGCCCGGCTTACTAAGAAAAAAAAGCAGTTCGACCGGGCAGGGGATATGCCCGCCGATCTCGCACGCAACCTGCACGAATGGTTTCGGGTGGAACTTACCTACACCAGCAATGCTCTTGAAGGAAATACGCTTACCCGCAGAGAGACCGCCATGGTTGTGGAAAAAGGAATCACTGTGGGTGGGAAAACTATGGTCGAACATTTGGAAGCGACCAACCATGCACAAGCCTTTGATTGGATTGATGAAAAATCTCAAAAATCTCTCAAGTATTTTACTGAGGACGATCTTCTTTCCCTTCACAAAATAATCCTTTCCGGAATCGATAATCACAACGCCGGTTTTTATCGCAATGTTCCCGTTCGTCTATCCGGTTCTCGTACCGTCTTGCCTAACCCACGAAAAGTACCCGATCTGATGAGCGGTTTTTACAAGTGGTTACAAAGCAAAAAAGATATACACCCGGTTGACCTCGCTGCCGAAGCGCATTTTCGCCTGGTTACCATTCATCCATTTATTGACGGCAATGGGCGGACTGCCCGCTTGTTGATGAACTTCATCCTCATGTGCCATGGCTATCCCCCGGCGATCATTCGCAAGAGCGAGCGTGGCAAATATTTGGACGCTCTTGAAAAAGCCCAAACCGGCGGCTCAGGAGTGGATTACCAGCAACTTATTTATCAGGCAGTCGATCGCTCTTTGGACATTTACCTGGAAGCCATGGTCGGAGATGGAGATTTTGTTGCCGAGCCCGATGACTCCCTTCTGCGTATTGGCCAGCTTGCCAAGCAAACGGATGTAAATGTAAGCACGATTCGCTTCTGGCTCACCTCTGGATTACTCGAAGTTTCAGAAACCACCGCCAGTGGATACCAACTCTTTTCCACTTCCATGGTCCTTCGTGTCGAACAGATTAAAACCTTAAAAGAACAACGCTACACCATCCAGGAAATCAAAAATAAACTCACCCCCTGACCCTTCACTCTTCACCCTTCAATCTTCACTCTTCTCTCCTCACTCTTCCTCCGTGTTGCAAATATCCTCCAGAGTAACCATCCCTTCACACGAGATTGTGCTGCAGGCTATTCGCTCGCAAGGGGCAGGGGGGCAAAATGTAAACAAGGTATCCACCGCAGTTCATTTATTTTTCCATATCCGTACATCTTCTCTGCCCGAGGTCTATAAACAA
>JABBBW010000103.1 GCA_018607205.1 Opitutales bacterium
CTTTTAGGGCTACAACTTTAGCTTTCAGTTCATCAGACATATTAAGTTGTGGGCGCTCTTGACGATGTGGGCGTGCTTCTTTGATCTCTTCACGAATAGACTCATGAGATTCCTTGATCTCATCAAAACGGTCTTGATTTGCTTGCTTGAAGGCTTGTGTTGCTTCTTTGATTTCTTCTTTAGTTGCACCCTCTCCAAGTTTGGAAATGTTTTCCTTGAGTTCGGCACGCAGGGCTTCCTTCTTTCCTTTTAATTCACCAAGTTGATCTTTAGCTTCATCGGAAAGTTCTGGTCTATCTTTTCTTACGATATCTCCTGAACTAACTTTTTCTTTTATGGCTTTCGCAACGATTAACTTAGCTAGTCTGGGACGTTCTTGCCCAAAACTAACGCTAAACGCTAGAATACTGGTTAGAATGATTGTGAGTGTTGTTTTTTTCATAATTTTGACTGGTTAGTGATTAATAATACCGGACTTTTTCATTTTCTATGCCATATCTTTATTATCTCTTAAGTGGCTTATGGGTAGTTATTAGTGTAATTTAATAATAATTAATTATCCTCACTTTGTGATGTATTTGGGGAATATTTACGCATGAATTATAAAATTTATGGGTAATATTTCTCGACGAACACAGTGGTCAGCTTATTTTTTCAAACGGCCTTCAAATATTCTCTAGAAATTGAAGGTAAGTGGACGGTGGTACTGTTGTTTATCCCTGGCTGGTAAATGCGTATTTTTATGAACCTGAGAATTTTCTTTTCCTATGGTTTAACCCGATTCATGCTAGACGGTGTGGACAGGAATTTAATCTATCTTTTACTATGTTTTTCTTTCTCGTTTGGCTTAAAAGCCAAAACAACTTCTTTGGGCGAAGTTCCGCAATGGTCAGACCTGGATATTTTTCAGGAGTCCATAACCCGTAGTGAATTTATTCATTTTTTAAACACCGTTTATTGCCCACGACCGGAGTGGTGGTCTGCTTGGATTAGTATCGAGGAGGATAAAGTAAGTATACGAAAATTCCCACAACAGGACGAGTGGTACGATTTGTATTTTAAGAAAGATGAAAAAACACCCAGTTCGTCCACCAAGGCAAAATCGATTTCCACAAACCTGCGTGGCTTAATTATCGCCCTGGACCCCGGGCATATTGGTGGAGCCTGGTCTGCGATGGAAAAAAGGCATTTTTCACTGAATGATGACCAACCGGTGAAAGAAGGCGACCTTGCCCTGGCAGTGGCCAAAAATTTAGTTCCTGCTCTCAAGCAGTTGGGAGCCATCCCTGTGCTCGTCCGTAAAAAAGCCGAACCTGTTACCCAGAACCGACCGGATCATTTTCACGAAGATGCAAAGCAGTGGGCACAAACAGTGCTGGGCGAAGACTACAATAATACGGAGAAAAAAAATATCCTCGTTCGGGAACGCCAGGAATTGCTTTTTTACCGGGTGGATGAAATCAGGGCACGTGCAGATTTAATCAATCATTCAATCAAGCCGGATTTGGTGATCTCCATTCATTTTAATGCCGCCGCCTGGCCGGATTCGGAAAAAAGAGAACTGGTGGATCGGAATGACCACCATATTCTGGTCAATGGATGTTACATGGGTGGCGAACTCGCCTATGATGATCAGAGGTTTGAACTTATCTGGCGCTTGCTCAATCGATGGTCTGTTATTGAGCAGGGCTTGGCGGAAGCCCTTTCGCATTCCTTTTCTCAAGTCACCGGCATGCCGACCTTTTCTTACAAGGGACCCAATGCTCTGAAAATTGGAGAAGTTCCCGGAGTGTGGGCCCGTAACCTATTGGCTAACCGAATATATCGTTGCCCGGTCGTATTTCTTGAACCTTACATTGCCAATTCCTCCTCCGTTTATCCACGTGTTCAAAAATGGATCAAGAAAGGAGAGGATGATACTTCTGGTTTGGTCTCGGAGTATACCGAGGCGGTTCTGTTGGGTTTACAAAATTGGTCGGCTGAATAAACGGATAAGGAGTATTATTTTCCCAAGGTTTGTTTGATCATTTCTATGACCGATTGATCATAAGCCTTCACTGTCTTGGTAGGCCCGACAAGTTTTAGAAAAATCGATCCCTGCCTGCCCTCTACAATAGATCCAAGAAGAGAGTGGCCCGGTTTGGGCGTTTTTGGACCAAATGGCGAACCGCTGAGAAAAGTTCCGGTAGCCCGGGCATAGGTTACCTTCACTTCGTTGACGATTTCTTCTTTAATGTCCTGGTCCTGCATGTCTTTAAATTGTTTCATCCAACGGTCGATATTTGCCCGCACTCCGCCTCCGCCACTCGGACCAAAGTAAAAGAAGACGAGTTGGGCGGTCTTTCCATCCTCACTGGTAAGATCGAATTGTGCTTTGCGCATGGGTGAGGTCGGTTCGCTTTGCTTCCAGTCATCCGGAGCCACAAACTGATAGCCAGCGATTTCAACGACATTTGCCCAAATGCAAATTGGGGTGAGGCAAAAGATAAAAAGAAGGGATTGTAATCGTTTCATTATGGATACTTTGGTTAATTTGCCATCAAGGGATCAGGTTTTTTAGTTGAAGTTGACTAGGGCTTGCGAAACACCATGAAGTGTTGCTGAGGTAAATCCTCTGATGTTTTTTCCCATTCCAATCCGAGAGATGAGATTTCTTTGATCGCCTGTTTCTGGGACATTTTGTGGAGCTTTTTAATAGGAATACCGGGGTCCTCCAACCGGTACTCGATTAAAACAAGTTTTCCTCCAGGTTTAAGGATTTTAAAGATTGAATCTCCCATTTCTTTAGGGTGAGAAAATTCGTGGTAAGCATCTACGATCAAAACACAGTCTGCAGAGTTTTCTTCCAGTTTTATATCGGTGATTGTACTTTGAATAGGTTCGACGTTATTCGCTTTGTATTTCTTCATTTTCGAACGAATGATCCCGATCATTTGCGGGGAGATATCCACCGCGTATACCTTTCCCTGAGGCACAAGGGGAGCGATGCGGAAACTGAAGTATCCGGATCCCGCACCTAAATCAACCACCTTGTCAGTTGGGCTAAGAGAAAGGTTTTTGACCAATAAATCGGTTCGTTCCTGCTGCTCTCTTTCAGGTCTCTCCAACCAGCCCGCACCCAAATGTCCCATCACTTTTGAAATTTCCCTTCCCATATAAAATTTACCAATTCCATCACGGGTTGCTTGCCCGATAACATAAGGGCTATTCTTATCTTTACTAATCTCTTCTGCCCTGAGCATACAAAGAAAATTAGAATTGAGTAGGGCGAGAAAACAGACAAGAGGGGGCAAGGGTCTTAGGTTCATACAAAATTTATTGAAGGTGCATGGCTGAAATGCAAATCAATATTGAACCAGTCCGTGGAGTCGGGTAGGGTGGATTAATTATATATGAAAGTCATTCGAGCCAATAGCGCCGGTTTTTGTTGGGGAGTTGAGCGAGCGATTCAAATCGCTCGTGAGGAAGCCCAAGGGGGAGCGCGTCGGGTCTATACCGATGGTCCTTTAATTCATAACAAACAGATGATGGAAGCTCTGAGCAAAGAGGATGTTCAGGAAGTGGGTGACTATCAAAGCAGCCAGGCTCTCGACCTCGAACAATCTGCGGACAAGGAATCCGTAGTTGTGGTTCGGGCCCATGGGATTTCTCCCCAACGCCGGGAATACCTTAAAGGATTGGGCCTGCCTTTTCGCGATGGTACCTGTCCGGATGTTGGAATCATCGCTGGTAAAGTAAAGAGCCATGCAGAGCGGGGATTTGATGTGGTCATCTTTGGAGACCCAAAGCATCCGGAAGTGATTGGTTTGTTAGGCTACTCCAAGGGGCGTGGACATGTGGTAAATACCCTGGAGGATCTTGAGGAATTGCCCAATTTCAAGGGCGAGGTGGCCATGGTTTCACAATCCACCATGTTTACTCACGAATTTAAAAAACTTACCAGTAAACTTGCTGAAAGTTATCCTCAGCTCGTGGTCTTTGACACCATTTGCGGGGCGACTAAGGAAAGACAGTCCGATCTGGTTGCTTTATTTAAGGAAGGTGCAGAGGCCATTGTGGTGATCGGGGGCAAACACTCCGCAAATACCCTCAAACTTGCCAAGCTTGCATCCTCTCACAAGCGACCAACCTTTCATGTGGAAACTGCAGACGACATCATTCCTGCCAAAGTAAGCAAATTTGCCACTGTTGGAGTGACTGCCGGTGCATCGACTCCTGAATTTATCATTCGTTCGGTCTGCGAACGATTGGAAGCCATTTGATCATTACCCTAAATTAATATGAAGGAATTTGTCCCCAATGTATTGGCGGAGCGCTACGCTTGCCCCGCAATGACTCAACTATGGTCCGCATCCGGAAAGGTTGTACTGGAGCGCGAATTCTGGATCGCAGTTATGCGGGCTCAGCAGGAACTCGGTGTGGAAATCGGGGACGATTCGATAGAAGCTTCAGAAAAAGTAAAACGCCAAGTGGATTTGGAATCGATTCGCAAGCGTGAGGAAGTAACCAAGCACGATGTCAAAGCAAGGTTGGAGGAATTTGCGGAACTTTCTGGTCATCAACATGCCCACAAGGGTATGACCAGTCGGGATCTTACCGAAAATGTCGAGCAATTACAGATTCATCGCAGCCTGAGTATCCTGCTCGAGAAAGCGATTGCCTCGCTTCTTGCTCTCTCCAAACGTGCTCAGGAACATCGCGATGTCTGCCTGACAGCCCGTTCTCACAACGTACCTGCTCAATTGACCACCCTTGGCAAGCGCCTTGCCAACTGGGGGGAAGAACTTTCCCGCTCTGTGGAGGATCTTTCCCGCCTCTGTGCCACTTATCCATACAGAGGATTAAAAGGGGCAGTGGGTACCCGCCTCGACCAGATTACCCTGCTTGGAAGTGAGGATAAGGCAGCCGAGTTGGATCGCAGCCTCATGGAGCATCTCGCAGCCACTGCAAATTGGGAAAATGTGGGACAGGTCTATCCAAGAAGCCTTGATTTTGAAGTGGTATCCCTGCTCGTACGCCTGGCTGCCGCACCGGCAAATTTTGCCACAACTTTACGAATCATGGCGGGGCATGAATTGCTTGGCGAAGGATTTGCCAAGGGGCAAACTGGTTCCTCGGCCATGCCACATAAGATGAATAGTCGAAGTTGCGAGCGTATTAATGGTTTTCATTCTCTGCTCAATGGATACCTAAACATGGTAGCCAATTTATCGGGGGATCAATGGAACGAGGGAGATGTTTCCTGCTCAGTTGTGCGCCGGGTTGCCTTGCCGGATGCCTTTTTTGCTCTCGATGGATTGTTTGATACCTTTTTGACCGTGCTTGATCAGATGGAAGTATTTCCTGCGGTCATCGAGGCGGAAAAGGACAGATACTTGCCCTTCCTTCTTACCACCACCATAATGATGGAGTCCGTTAAGGGCGGTGCCGGCCGCGAAGACGCCCACGCGGCCATTAAGGAACACGCTGTTTCCACGGTTCGCGATTTGCGGGAGGGGAAAATTAGCCGTAATGATTTAATTGATCGACTAGCCAAAGATTCACGGGTTGGGATGAAAAAGCAGGAGCTTGAAAAAATCCTGTCTGAAGGAGAAGGGCGTATCGGAGCAGCGGGGGAACAGGTCGATCAGTTTGTAAAGCGGGCCCAAAAGTGGGGTGATAAATATCCCGAGGCCAAGCAGTATTCTCCTCAGTCTATTCTCTAAGTTACTGCTATGGGATGAGTGTAGCATCCCGTTTCTTGGATTTTGCGATTGCCAACAGGGGGGGGCAAGGTGCATTCCTTTTAGCTAACTTTCATAAAATATAACTCATGGCTGAAGAACTAATTGGAAATTGCTTGGTCGCTCAATCGGGCGGGCCGACTGCCGTCATTAACGCCAGTGTCGCCGGGGTAATCTCGGAAGCGCTTAACCAAGAATGCATCGAAGAAATTTACGGTGGAATGAATGGTGTATTGGGCATTCTTAAGGAAGACTTGATTGATCTTGCTGAGGAATCCCAGCAGAATATTCGTGGATTGCGCTATACCCCTGCATCCGCACTTGGAACATGCCGATTCAAGCTCAAACGAGATCAGGAATACGAACGTATTCTTGAAGTGTTCGAGGCTCATAATATTCGCTACTTCTTTTATTGCGGAGGAAATGACTCCCAGGATACTGCAGATAAGATTTCAAAACTTGCTCAGAGCAAGGGATATGAGCTTCGCGTCATTGGTGTGCCAAAGACCATTGATAACGACCTCGTAACCACTGACCACTGTCCCGGTTATGGAAGTGTGGTTAAATACTTGTGCACCGTGGTTAAAGAATCCGCTCTTGATCACGAAGCCATGGGGCAACACGATCTTGTTTCGATCATTGAAGTGATGGGCCGAAATGCGGGTTGGATTGCTGCCGGAGCCACCCTCGCTAAAAGCAAGGAAAACCCCAACGATGCTCCTCATCTCATCTACCTACCCGAATTACCTTTTTCCAAGGAGAATTTCATCGATGATGTACAATCCGTGCTTAAAAAGAATAAATATTGCATGGTGATTGTAGGCGAAGGACTTGTTGATAAGGATGGAAATTATGTTGCCAACTCGGCAACTGGACAGGACGCCTTTGGACACCAGCAACTTGGGGGAGTTGGAGATTTTCTTGCCAACTTGGTCGAGCAAAACCTTGCGGTCAAAGCACGCTCATCAAAATTGGGTATTGGACAACGGGCTGCCGCTCATTGCTCTTCCCAAACTGATAACGACGAATCCTTCATGGCCGGCCAGGCAGCAGTAAAAGCCGCGATGGAAGGAGAGACCGACAAGATGGTCATCTTGGTTCGTGGAGAAGAAGAGGCATATACCTGTGAAACCGGACTTACTCCTTTGTCCGAGATTGCCAATGGGGTGAAAGAAATTCCCTCCGACTGGATTTCTGAGGACGGGGTAAGCATGACTGCCAAGTTTATCAAATATGCCCAGCCTTTAATTATGGGTGAAGTCGAAGTCCCCCATGAGAATGGAGTTCCTGCCTATGTTCGTTTGTCGAAGAGACGGGTGCGTAAGGTGTTGGACTCTTTCACCTTTGAACAATCTTAACTTTTTAACGGTTTAAAAAAACCTCTAAAAATTTTGGAGCTCCCCGTCGTTAGGCGGGGAGCTTTTTTATTGGAGGGCACGATCGATACACTGCACGATCTCTTCCACCGGTTCCAAGCCAACAGATAGGCGGAGTAAATGAGGTGATAACCCTGCCTGATCAAGTAGTTCCCTGCCTTTATGCGTTTTGGTCAGCGGATAATGAGCAAGGTAAACATAGGGACAACAATTGGAAAACTCCGTTCCAAAACTCGGGCTTTTGAGCATTTGTAAACGGTTGTAAAATTCCTCAAAGTTTCCCGAAACCTCAAAACTTAGGTTGCAGCCCGGCCGGTTAGCACCAGCAAATTTTTCGTAGTTTTTTGCGTATTTATTCTGGTATGCCCAGTGCAGATGTTTGACCTTTGGATGATTTTGTAAAAACTCGGCGACTTCTAAGGTCTGGGCATTTACCCGTTCAATAAAATTGTCGTAATAAGGAATCTGCTCGGCCATACGGGTGAGATCCCTGGAGTAGGGCGGACAGATTATACTCTGCGTAACTTCAAAGAGTTCTCTTCCCAACTTGGAAGACCGGGGGAAAGCCAGGCTGCCCATCATCACATCGCCTTCCCAACCTGCATACTTGGTCAAACTGTTAACCACCACATCTGCCATCCCCGTAATCCCAGCATTTTTGGGAGAAACCATAGTCGGGTCGACCACAAGCAGGGCATCTGCCTGATCACAAAGATCCCTTGCTTTTTCAAGGTCTCCAGCTTGGAGTAGGGGATTGGTTGGAAACTCGGTAATAACCCCAGCAATAGAATCCCCATGCTTTTCAAATAGGGAGCTGAGCAGGTCGAGGTTGCCAATTTGATGAACCTCAATGACCTGGCCCTTTGGGGAAGCATATAAATTCATCGCTTCAATGGTATCAAGGTACAACCATCCCCAACGTATCCAAACTGTTTTTCCCCGGGCCTGTGCATGATCGACTGCCGATTTGAAAAGGGCATGAAAGGCATTGGCACCTGAGGAGGCGAGAAGAAGATCCTCGGGGCCGACATCCGGCCCGTGGGCACGGGAGATCGTTTCCTTGACTATGGACTGAGCATCTGCAACTTCCGCCAAGGTTTCCCGCCTTTCCAGTAAACCCCGTTCCCAAAGATAATCCTCGGCCAGACGGGAGGATATTCCACAACCAGTGTGTTGAAAGTAGGAGGATATCTGAGCATTTGTTGGGGATGCGGTCGGGACTTGTAGCAGAGTCCAGCCATTTCCCTGCTGAACATGTGCTTCTTTTGGGGAATAGCGTTTGATTACTTCCTCGCAATCCTGTTCGCGGGCAAATAAATATCCACAGCTCGTATTTGCCTGATCCTTACAGATATCTGCAAGCATTTGACTGATCATTTGATGCCTGACAAAGCGCGGATATCCCGTGGGTAAGGCAGCGAGGGTTTGTGGGTCTTTCTCCTCGTAACCAATCAAGTCAGCAACTTTTGGCAGGCTTACACAAACCGCATGAGGTTGGGCGGGCAGAGGTTGACCAAGAGTAAATCGACCGAGCCCGGAAGTCTTCACGGGACTACTTCGTTTTCAATGATTTGTTCAAAGGTTTGCCGCTTTCGAATCTGGCCGAGTCGACCATCTTCCTTACGCAGAACCTCCGCGGCTTCGGGAAATGAATTATAATTTTTTGCCGACATCGATGAACAGTATGCACCCACCCCTTCGATTACGCAAAAATCACCAATTTCTCCCCGGGGAAGATTTCTGGGGAACAAGGCTTCTGGATCTCCCGGAGCCGGGGTCAGAAGATCTCCAGATTCACAACAATGTCCAACCACCACTTGGTCGATAGGTTCTCGAAATTTTTCCTGCCCCGGTTCGCAAAGCAAATGAATGGGGTGCTGGGCACCATAAAGGCTGGGGCGCAAAATTTCCGTCATTCCGGAATCGAGCTTGAGAAAACGGTATCCATCTGGTCCGGTGGATGTAACATCTTGTACTCGTGTAACCAGGCTGCAGGCATGGGCGAGAAGAAAAGTGCCCGGTTCAATTTCCAGCTTTAATTTCCGTCCTGTTTCCGATGCGAAATTTTTAAATAATTCACACACTGGAGATCCAACTTCCTGTAAATCAGTTGGTTTTTCATCAGGCATACGTGCCACCTTGTATCCACCACCCAAATTTATGGTTTCGACCGAGGGAAAGGCACGGGCCAAATCCAGAGTCATGGAGGCTACGGTTTTCCAGACCTCTGGGTCAGAACCTGATCCAATGTGGGTATGAATACGTTCGACCGTAAGGTTATATTCCTGGCAGAGGGAAAGGGCTTCGTTTAGATCGTCCTTCCATATCCCAAAGCTGCTTGCCGGACCGCCAACATTTGTACGGTTGTTACCACCCGAGCCTTTGCCAGGATTAAAGCGAAGACCTATCCGTTTGGTTTTTCCCCACTTTCCAAACTTGTGAATTTGATGGAGTGAACAAAGGTTTATCTTGATTCCATCCTGGGCCCAGTAGGTAAAATCATCGGCCAATTCCTGGGTGCTCAGGGATATCGATTCCGTACCAAACCCCGCTCGTATTGCCCGTTCTACTTCGTACACCGAACTTGCATCGATCCCGAGTCCCTCCTCGTTGAAAATCCGCAGAATAGCAGCAGTGGGTGCAGCTTTCATTGCATAGCGTGCAAAGAGACCGTAGGCGTGGGGGAAATTCATGACCGCCCGGGCATTTGCCCGCAATATAGCCTCATCGTATACAAAGCTGGGAGTACCAAATTCCATTTGGATCTCGTCTAAATCTTCGTAGCTTAAAAATCGCATAGTATCGCTCATTAAATCTTAGGAAATAGTGGTTCTTGGGAACGGAAGCAAGCCTTCGGGCGATAGAAACAGGAATATCTGCTTATTTTTGCAAAATTAAAAAAGTCAATGGGTATCCATTTCCAGTAGTTTCCCGCCTGCTTTGTTCATTGGGGAAATGGTCCTGCCAATCGGGAAAGTGGGTATCCCCCACAAAATCCGCGTCGATTTGAGTGAGGTGTAATTCTTCGCACAAGGGCATGGCTTCCGCATAAATTTGTTCTCCCCCACATACCCATACATTATTTGACATAGCCGATGCCAGCCTGATACTTTCTTTCAAACTCCCTGCTCGTTGAGCATGGGCGAAGGTCAGGTTTGGGTTTCTGGTCAGGGCGACCACATTGCGTTCTTGGGCATGCTCCACGAAGTCTTCGTAGCATTTACGCCCCATGACTAAAGCTCCATCCCGGGTGGTCTCTAAGAAATATTCCCAGTCTTTCTGGATTTTCCAGGGCAGAGTACCACTCGAGCCCATTACCCGGTTGTGCCCGCAAGCTGCAATCATTCGGATCATTCGATAGGAAATAGGTTTTTTGAGAATATGTTCATATTCGATTGCATGGTTGAGATTGGATAAGGTACTTGCAAATATGCAAGCGTTCAGTGGAAACAATGCAAACGAATAGCGACGAATTTGGCGGGCGTATCTTTCTTCCCGATTCCTGGCAACGCCAGGCATTAAACGAACTTCGGGGAGGCAAGGATGTGGTGCTCCATGCTCCCACCGGTGCGGGCAAGACTTTTGTCTTCGAGCAGTGGATCGAGGCAGGTTTTAAGGGGCGGGCGGTCTACACCGTGCCCACCCGGGCATTGGCCAACGATAAGTTTCGTGAATGGAAAGAGCGTGGATGGGAGGTCGGGCTGGTCACCGGGGATGTGCGCCACCGTCCGGAAGCCTCCGTGGTGGTGGCCACCTTGGAAACGCAGCGCGGATCGATGGCAGGTATCCATCCGCCTGATCTTTTTGTGGTCGATGAGTATCAATTACTGGGAGATTCTCAGCGTGGTCCGGGCTATGAGGTTACCCTGGCTATGGCCCGACCTCAAACCGCCCTGCTTTTAATGAGTGGCAGTGTGGCCAATCCACATGTGGTTGCCGAGTGGTTAGTTGGTCATGGACGTCAGGTCGCGGTTATCGAGGAAGCCAGACGTCCGGTTCCTCTTGAGGAAGTCATGGGTGAGGTCCTTCTCAAACGCTCAACTTCGGGTGGGAAATTGCACGGCCATTGGCCGAGGTTGGTCGATGGAGCCCTGCGTGCCGGGCTTGGCCCATTATTGATTTTTGCCCCCCGGCGCAAAGCCGCAGAAGAACTTGCCCGTCAACTTGGCCATGAATTACCCGAGCCCGAAATGCTCGAACTTACCACCGAGCAGCGCCGTTTGGCTGGTAAGGAACTTTCTTCGCTGTTGCGCCGTCGGGTGGCCTATCATCATAGCGGCCTTGATTACCTTAAGCGGGCAGGGCTTGTCGAACCCCTGGCTAAGGCCGGACAGTTACAGGTGGTGGTGGCGACCACTGGATTGGGTGCGGGGATTAATTTTTCCACCCGTTCCGTATTAGTCACGGATCGGGAATATCGAATAAATGAGCAATTATATCAGGTCCGACAAGATGAACTTTTGCAAATGTTTGGCCGGGCGGGTAGACGGGGAAAAGATACCCGCGGATATGTGGTGGTTGCTTCTCGCCAAACCCGACTGTCCGATGCCCGGCCTTTGCGCCTCCAACGATCCTCCACCCTCGACTGGCCATCCTTACTCAAGGTCATGGAAGATGCTCTGCAAAGGGGAGAAAATCATGTCGATGCCGCCCGCCAGCTTGCAGACCGATTGTTTTCAGAGGAAGACCTAAGGCTGGGCTTTCGTGAATCGCTTGGCAACTTAAGTTCCTTGGTGCAAGCGAAGGAAAGTGCAAAGCAGGAAACAGATTCTCCCCGGGACGAGGTAATCGAGATGCTTAACAGTGCTGGCCTTTGGGAAAGAAGGGGAGGGCAGTCGCGGGCATTACTTGGCCGGGCTCTCGTAAGAAAGGATGAGAAGTGGGTACCTGCCCTTTCTCTGCCCGATACTTTGAACAAAATACCGACGGGCAATCCCTGTCGTTTTGGAACCAAGAAATCTCCGACTTATGGAAAAGAAATTCCAGTGGCTGTTTACCTTGATGAATCGATGGGGGAGCGGGTCACCCTGATTAAATCATTTCGCAAAATTTTACGACTGGCAGTGGCTCAGGAACGACCAAAGGGCAAACGAAAATATGCCCGAAAGACCTGGGTTCGTCTCGGCTTGGAGGATCAATTACGTCCCTTTTTCTCATCCCTTTCTCAGGGTGGTGAACTGGTCGAGTTTGTGGATCGGGGAAAAGTCCTGAGTGCCCGTATGAGCTATGAAAATGCACAGGCTTTGGCTTGGAAGGATTCACGGGGTCGTTTGCTTCTCAATCCTCAATTACGCCGAGTTTCCCGATCATTTGATTCTCCTTTCGCGGAGAAAAGTTCGGTGCATAGTGATGATTTAGCTCAGGCCAGTCCGGTTGAGGCATGGTATGTTTTGGGCTTAATCGATGAGCATGCCCGACCTACCGACCGCGGCCGTATTTTTAGCCAGTTTTCAAGGGGTGAGGGCCTGGCGGTGGCGGTGGCCTTGGAAGACCCAACCTATGACATGGATGAATTGATTCACGACCTGGCAAACCTGCGGGCGGGGCATCGTTTTCGTTCCTGGGCCAATACAGAGTCCCGACTATCTGCTCTCTGCCGGCAGGCCTATGGTTTTCGTGACTGTCCGGGGTATTTACGGGCTGGTTTACCGATGGAATTTGGAGAAGGCGGAGTCGATTTTATCCGCGAACGTTCTCTTCTTACTACCTTAAAGGAGGAAGAGGCGGAGGACTTGGGGGCGGGGGATGTCGAGCGCCTGGTTATCGAGTGGAAATGCCTGCTCGATTTGATTGCTCATGGGCCTGACCTTGGTATTCCCCGCTGGACGGAGTTGCAAAATAAAGCACGAAAACTGGGTAGTTCCCATTCGCAGGCGGAAGAACTTCCACAACTTCCCGAGCTTCCCATGAGGCAGCGCCGGCGCTTTGAAGGTCCGGTCCGTCGGGGGTGATCGTTTGATCTTGGCTACTTGGTGAGAGCAGCTAAGGCTTCGGAAGTTTCCTGACGCTTTTTCTGGTTATCTGCCAATTGTTTCCGAGCCCCTTCGACCACCTGGGCAGGTGCCTTGTCAGTAAAGGCGGCATTGTTTAACTTATTTTCGATTGAGGATATAATTTTGTCCAAACCTTCCATTTCCTTGGTCAGTCTTGCCCGCTCGACCACAGGGTCAATCCCGCTGGCCAGGTCCATATAAACCGATCCAAATGCGGTGACCAAGGTGGGCATGCCCACGGGTGCTTCCTTTACCCGTTTGAGTGCGGCCGATCCCACGGAACTGAGAAGGGAGGAAATATGTTTTTCCAAAACCGTGGAATTTTCATCATCTGCAAGGTAGAAGAATTCGACTTTATTGTTACTTGCCAGGTTGCGGTCCGCTTTGAGGGCACGCATGGAAGTGACGAGCTCGCGGATCGCGAGCATTTCCTCGAGGGCGGAAGCATCGGGCCGGACGCCCGCTTGTTCAAGAGATTGATGTAACTCCTGACCCGTTCCCGGATTGACCCACTGGATGGACTGCCCACCAGAAAACCCAAGTCCTTTCCACAACTCTTCGGTAATAAAAGGAGTCGCAGGATGCAGCAGTAGCAGGACTTGCCTGAGGCAAAGATCCTGAATCGCAAGGCAGGTATTTTTATCCTCCCCGCCTTTCATACGAGCCTTCGAGTTTTCGACATACCAGTCGCACAGATCGTTCCAGAAGAAACGATAGATCGATTGAAGGACAGAATTAAATTCGTACCCTTCGTAGAGTCGTTCCACTTCATCAAGGGTTTGTACGAGACGGAGCAAGATTGCATGATCGTCCTGGTTGAGTTGGGCTGGATCTATCCGGCTGATAATCTCTTCCAGGGTGGACTCGCGGGTTTCCTCATCCGCCATTTGACGAAAGCGCGAAAGATTCCATAATTTATTACAAAAATTTCTTCCCTGCTCAATTCGTTCCTCTGAAAAGCGGATATCCTGTCCCTTGGGAGCTATGCTCATTATTCCGTATCGCAAACCATCTGCCCCATACTTTTCAATGAGATCGAGGGGATCGGGGGAATTGCCCAAAGATTTGGACATTTTACGCCCCTTTTCATCGCGAATAATTCCGGTGAAGTAAACATCCTTAAAGGGGATACGCTTACGGATTTCCTCGTCGGATAGAGTAACCTTGGGATCAACCGGATCCCCCTTGAATTCCAAGCCTGCCATAATCATACGGGCGACCCAGAAAAAGATGATGTCCGGACCGGTCACCAAGGCGGATGTGGGGTAAAAATAATCAAGCCCCTTTGCCTTCATTGCCGATTTATGGGGCCATCCCATAGTGGCAATCGGCCAGAGCCATGAAGATGCCCAGGTATCGAGTACATCCTCATCCTGTTCCCAGTTTTCCGGGTCTTCCGGCCCTTTTACTGAGATATGCCAATTTTTTGGATCGTTCCGGGGAGCTCCCTTACGGTACCAAACCGGGATGCGGTGTCCCCACCAGAGTTGCCGGCTGATACACCAGTCCTGAATATTTTCCAACCAATGAAGGTAGGTTTTTTTCCAGCGTTCCGGAAAATAGCGGATAAATCCTTCAGCCACCGCCCGTTTGGCTTCTTCCACGCGTGGATAGCGCAGGAACCATTGCTCGGAAAGACGGGGTTCAACCGGTACATCCGCCCGTTCTGAAAACCCGACATTATTGGCGTGGTCTTCCTCGTCGATCAGGTCTCCCTGCTCCCGTAGTTTTTCCACGGTTGCTTTGCGGGCTTCAAAACGATCCATTCCGGAAAATTCGGGCCCTGCCAACTCGTTGAGCGATCCATCCTCATTCAAGACGTCAATAATTTCCAGGTTGTGCCGCTGTCCGATCTCGAAGTCCAAAGGATCATGAGCAGGAGTAATCTTGAGCATACCTGTACCAAAGTCTTTTTCCACTGCCGTATCCGCAATGATGGGAATTTCTGCAGGTTGTAGAGGTCGGCGGACCTTTCTACCTTCGAGCCCTGGCCAGCGCTCGTCCTCGGGATGGATGGCAAGGGCAACATCGCCCATGATTGTTTCCGGACGGGTGGTGGAAACATAGAGGTATTCGCCCGGAGTATCCGTAAGTTCATAACGAATTTTAAAAAGTTTTCCATTCTGAGGTTTCGTGATTACCTCTTCGTCAGACAGAGCGGTCCGGCTAACTGGGCACCAATTGACCATGCGTTTTCCCCGGTAAACATATCCGTTGTTAAACAAACGCACGAAGGCTTCGAGCACGGCCTCGGAATAATCAGAATCGAGGGTATGAACGGTACGTTCCCAGTCACAGGAACATCCGAGTTTACGCAATTGTTTTAGAATGATTCCTCCGTGTTTATCGCGCCACTTCTTGGCATGCTCGATAAATCCTTCCCTTCCCAGATCGTGTTTATTTTTACCTTCCTTGCGCAGTTGTTGTTCCACTTTTGTCTGGGTGGCAATTCCAGCATGGTCGGTTCCTGGTAACCAAAGCGTGGCATGACCACGCTGGCGTGCCCGCCGAGCCAGAATATCCTGGATGGTATTATTGAGCACATGGCCCATGGTGAGAACACCAGTCACATTGGGAGGGGGAATTACAATGGAGTAGGCGGGTTTATCCGCATCGGGTCGTCCCTGAAATGACCCCTCTCGTTCCCAGGTTTCGTAGAGGCGGTCCTCCACATCTTTTGGTTGGTATGCTTTTTCCATCTGTTCGCGTAAAAGCGGGTAAAGTTACCGCAATCCCCGGGATTGGCGAGTAAAAGAGCGCGTTCGTCCGTCCTGAAACAGGCGAACTCCGGGTTTACGCAGAAAAGGAGTGAAGAGTAGACCGGCGGCAAATCCGCCAAGGTGTGCAGCGATAGCAACCCCTCCCGCCTGTTTCATTGATTCGGGTAGAGCAATTACCTGTTCAAATACCCACAGGCCGAGCACGAGGTAAGCGGGTAGATAGAGTGTTCCCACAAAGAGAAAAACCCAGTAAAAGATACGAATATTTGCACGGGGGTAGAGTAGCAGGTAGCCCGCGATTACTCCGGAGATCGCCCCGGATGCCCCGACCATGGGGATTTCCGAGGTCGGATCAATCAGGGACTGGGCGATGGCGGCAAAAAAACCGCAGAGTAAATAGAATAAAAAATAGCGTACCTTGCCCATGGCATCTTCCAAATTATCCCCGTACAGATATAGAAAGAGCATATTTCCAAACAGGTGGAGGAATCCTCCATGACTAAACATCGAAGTGACCACCGATCCCCATTCCCATGCAACTGCTCCAAGGTTGTCCTGAGCAAACTGTCCATAAAAAGCCGCGGGTATGAATCCAAAGTTTGCAAAGTAGGACTTCTGTTCTGCCGGCCCCAGGGGGAGTTGGTAGGCAAAAAACACCCAGATATTGGCAAGAATGAACAGCCAATTAACCAGGGGAAAGGAACCGGTTGGGTTATCGTCACGATAGGGAAAGAAGATCATCTTTCTTCAAATCCTATCTTTATTTTTGTTGTTGAGCAATCCCGGGCTTGCTCATCCTATCCACGCACGATACCAACGATAAAAGATGAAGGATGGACATGAAAGGTTGGGTGTTTTTCGGAGCGATTCCGGCATTACTCTGTCTTTTGGTCAGGCGACCTATTTTATTTCTGCGGATGAACCGTTCCATAACATTGCCCTTAAATCATTGGAACAAAATGATTATATTCCCTTTTACCTTGAGATTGCCAAGCGGGAAGGAATGGGGCCAGAATTCCGGGATGCCCTCGAACGGATGATCGAGGAAACCCAGGATGGGGACTAGTTTTTTCCCGGGCTCAAACGGGAAAGGCGGGGAGCTGGGTTAAGGGCGGATTCTTCCTCGGTGGAAATATACCTGGCCCCTGGTCCATAGGTTCGGGAATGAATCGCCCGAATGATTAAACTGTCTTCATCTTTTTCGTATAAAAACCGGAGTTTAAACTTCTTACTTTCCGGTCCTTCAAAAACAAGTGCATCCATATCCTTGCCTCTAAGAGATCCCTGATCATGGCCGCCTTGGAGTGGTTGCTTCCAATACCCTTCAAGTTCTACCAGTCCATCCGTCTTTATTCGAATGGTCACCTCTTTCTTATTACCGATCTTTCCAATGTAGATACCTTCTTCTGGCCCGGCACACCCGAGGAATCCAAATAGGCAAAAGACTAATAAGAATGAAACAATGGAGGGGCTAGACATCGATCACATCATCCGAGTCTTTACGAAAAGAGGATGTACTTTTAGAGGAATGGGCAAATCCGCTTGCCTTGCCCATATTCTGGGAAAAAGACTTAGTCAGTTTCCGGCAGAGGGCCTTACGAAAGGGGGGGATGAGCAAAGAAAATCCGAAAATATCAGTGATAATACCCGGGGTGAGCAGGACAATTCCTCCTACCACAATCAAGGCACCTTCAATGAGTTCCTGAGCGGGAGGTTTACCCGAGCTCATTTCCCGCTGAATTTTCGAGAGAACGGACAATCCTTGCTGCCGGGCAAGAGAGGCTCCGATAATACCCGTTAGCACGATCAAGCCGATGGTAGGCATCGCCCCGATGCGTGAACCCAGCATGATTAATAAGTAGAGTTCCACCATAGGTAGAAAAATAAAAAGCAGAAGCATCCGACCAAACATGGAAATCATCCAAGCGCATCCCGCGCCTTTCCACAAGTCCTACCCGCAAGAAATGCAAGATTCAAAAGTGGTGGAAAATTCGTGACCCCAGTAAGGTATTAAGGTACAATCGCACTCTTTATTCCCATTACAGCTATGCATAAATTA
>JABBBW010000186.1 GCA_018607205.1 Opitutales bacterium
ATCTCCTGGTGGGCAACATTGAGATCGCCACAGTAAATCACCGGTTTTTTTGCCCGTAATTCGATGAGGTATTCGCGGATGGCAGGGTCCCAGGAATCGTACCGGTATGGAAGGCGGGAAAGATCGCCCTTGGAATTGGGCACATAGGCATTGACCAGGTAGAAACCGTCATATTCACAGGTAATCACCCGGCCCTCACCCGAATGCGAAGAGTCGGGCAGATCTAACTCAACGGAGAGTGGTTCGACCTTGGAAAAAATGGCGGTGCCGGAATAACCGTTTTTCTCGGCGCGGTGGAACTTGGTAAACTTATAACCAAAGTCTTCCTCTGGGATGACGGTGGGGTTGAGCTTTACTTCCTGCAGGCAGAGAAAGTCAGGAGATACCTGCTCGATAAATTGATCGAAGGTCTTTTTTCGGCAGGCACGCAAGCCATTTACGTTCCAGGAGACAAAGGATTGATTGGAATTTTGTGTGGTCATGAATGAAGAGAAAGTGTTAAGAGCAAATAACATTTTTGGAGATCAGGCAACTGGATGTGGCCAATCTCTTTACCAAACTTACCTAACCAAAAGATATAAAATGGCTTCTCCTACCGAAATTCGCAAGGGCCGGGCAATGCTCTACCAAGGCACTCCCCACATCGTACTTGAAATGCAGCACCGTACCCAGGGCAGGCAGGCAGGCTTTGTACAGACCACCCTGCGCAGTTTGCACAATGGATCGACCACAACTACAAAGTTTCGATCCACCGACAATGTGGAATTTTTGCACACCAATACCATAAAACTGGAATACAGTTACAAGGATAATGACGGGTTCCACTTTATGGACCTTGAGACTTATGAGGACACCATTCTATCCGAGGATATGATTGGAGAGGATGAAATCTTTTTGGTGGAGGGTAACAACTACGATATTTTACTGGTCGATGATAAGGCGGTACGCTTAGACCTCCCGGCATCCGTGGAAGCCACGGTGATTGAAGCCGCAGACGCGATCCGTGGAGATACCGCTGGAAATGTCCAGAAACCAGTAACAATTTCTTCCGGTATTACCGTACAGGTACCTCTCTTCATCAAAAAGGACGATGTCATCAAAATTAGCACGGATGATCGATCCTACCTCGGGCGGGTATAGAAGTTTATACCATTTAGCCCTGTAAAAAGGGTACAAAAAAAGCCTCCCTAATCCGGGAGGCTTTTTTGTTTTCGAATATAAAATTCGTGAATTCCTTACGCAACGCGCTCAACCACAAGAGGTGCGGGATTTGGACGTTTAGGAGCCAAGCGGTAAGCAGCTTTGAAATAATCCATGGCTTCTTTGAGGCGTTTTTCATCGTTGTAATGAATCATCATCAAAGGTTCGCCCTGTTTCATTTGAGTACCGACTTTTCTCAACTCGGCAACTCCAACTGCAGGATCAAATTTGTCTCCTCCTCCATAAGCAAGGATTTGTACGCCACGGGCCAATTGTCCGGCATCGATAGTGTGAACATATCCACGCTTAGGTGCTGGCATCTTTTTGACATGTTTGGCTTGGGGGAGTTTTTCGGGATCGTCAATCACCTTGGTGTCTCCACCCTGGGCAGCTACGATATCCTTGAGTTTTTCCAAAGCGGATCCGTCTTCCAAATGTTTACGAACGGTTTGCTTGGCAGACAGTGTGGAACCTGCTACTCCGGCGAGGCGGACAATTTCCATACCCAGTTTCATGACCAATTCCTGTAAATCTTCTGGACCTTCACCCTTGAGCAATTCGATCGCTTCTTTGAGTTCGAGTGAGGCACCGAGGCAATTTCCGAGAGGTTGATTATTATCGGTAACCAAGGCTACACAACGACGCTTCATAATACGTCCCACACGGGTAATAGAACGGGCGAGTTGTTTCGCATCCTCGGCATCGCGAATAAAAGAACCTTTTCCCCATTTGATATCCACAACCACACCTTCAGCTCCAGATGCAAACTTGCGGCTTAACATACCAGCAGTAATGAAAGGTATGGATGGGATGGCACCAATCTTTTGGCGCAAATCGTAAAGAATATTTTCGACTGGAGAAATTTCGTCATTCCGATCGGCAAAGGCACAACCAATTTTACGAACTTGAGCATGGAAATCTTCCAAGCCTAAATTAGTTTTGATTTTTGGGATAGCTTTGAGCTTTTCACAATTGGAAGTGAGAAACTCTTCGTCGTATCCATTCATCAGAGGCATGGCAACTCCAGCAACTGCAGCCAAAGGCCCAAGTACTAAAGTTGTTTTGTCTCCGACACCAGCAGTGGAATACTTTTCGATTTTAGGGCGGGAAACATCCATCATCTCGATCACTTCCCCGGAGAGCATCATCTCCTCGGCAAGGAAAGAAATTTCCTGAGCAGACATGCCCTTGAAAAAATTGGTCATTATCCAAGCGGACTGTTGGAACTCGGGCATTTCCTCGTCGAGAATGGCATCGACAATTACGCGTACTTCTTCGTCGGTGTATTCTCCACCGTCGCGTTTCTTCTCGATGAGGTAGGAAAAGGAGGGGGCTTCTTTTTTGGCCTTAGGCATAGCTTACTCGGGGGGTG
>JABBBW010000164.1 GCA_018607205.1 Opitutales bacterium
TGGGACGAATTTGTCATTCCGCTCCCTTTTTCCCGCGTACGCCTGCGTACTCGAATCTTGCCCAATGAGGAATTATTCAAAGACAGGAACTTGGACCAAGCGACCAAGCGGGTACAGGAATGTTTAATGGAAATGACCGATGATTAAGCCTGATTCTTTGCTGGAAGTCGATCGCTTGTCCAAGCGTTTCCGCTCGAAATGGGCAGTCAATGAGCTTTCTTTTTCCCTCTCCCCCGGATCGATTATGGGCTTGCTTGGTGGAAACGGAGCGGGCAAGACGACCACTTTGTCTATGCTCCTGGGTTTGCTTGAACCTACCTCTGGTTCCATCCGTTTGTTTGGTCATGATTTCGTCAAAAATAGGCATACGGTTTTGCACCGGATGAACTTTTGTTCCCCCTATGTTGATCTTCCCCAAAGGTTAACTGTTCGGGAGAACCTCCGGGTTTTTGCTCGTCTATATGGCGTTGATAATTCTTCTGCTCGAATTGAGGAATTAACTGCAGATTTTCGCCTACTTGAATTAATGGACCAACCGATTCGCCGGCTTTCTTCTGGACAAAAGACCCGGGTTTCTCTGGCCAAGGCATTGATCAATCAACCTGAGTTCTTACTCTTGGATGAACCCACTGCCAGTCTATCTCCCGATGTTTCTCAATGGATTCGGCAGAGATTGAGGGATTATCGGGATCAAACCGGTGCGAGCATTCTTTTTGCCAGTCACGATATGCGCGAAGTCGAATTGCTTTGTGATGAAGTAGTCATGATGAGTCATGGCCGTTTAATCGAACAGGGGAGTCCCCAAGACCTGCAGGACCGCCACCAACGGGGCTCTTTGGAAGAGGTCTTTCTTGCTCTCAATGAACAAGGGGGTGGGGCATGAACTCTTCAACCATTGGTCGAATTTCTGCACTCTTACTGCGTTACTTTTTTCTACTCCGATCCTCCTGGCCACGGCTTTTGGAAATTGCATACTGGCCAACTGTACAGATGATTATCTGGGGCTTTACCTCGGTTCATTTTTCCAATTCCAGTCCGGAGTTGACTGCGGGAGGAATTCTTATTTCTGCGGTATTGGTCTGGGACTCGCTCTTTCGTTCCCACATTAGTTACACTCTTTCATTCCTTGAAGAAATGTGGTCCCGGAACTTGGCCAATTTATTTGTCAGTCCCCTGCGACCCTGGGAACTTATTCTTTCTCTCGCCACTGTAAGTATGATTCGTACGCTGATTGGGATGGTGCCTGCCGCTCTGCTGGCTATTCCCTTTTTTGGAGTCTCAGTCTTTGAACTTGGTCTTCCCTTGCTCGGATTCTTTCTCAACCTTGTTTTTACCGGATGGGCGATTTCACAGGCGGTCACCGGTATCTTACTACGCTACGGATTGGGTGCAGAAAGCCTAACTTGGATGCTTCCTTTTCTTCTCGCCCCTTTTTCCTGTATTTATTACCCCCTCGAAACTCTTCCTGGTTGGATGCAGACCATTGCCCAATACCTCTCGACCACCTATGTGTTTGAGGGTATGCGGGCCTTGATTTTGCACGACGAATGGAAACCCGACCTTCTTTGGAAAGCTTTTTTCTTAAATGGAATTTATTTTATTCTTGGATTGGGTGTATTTTGCCTCGCTTTTCGCTCAGCAAGGAATCGTGGATTACTTCTGCAATCGGGCGAGTGATCGGATCAATTTTTCTTCGTTGTCATCTGAAAGAGGTAGGAATTTACTCGCCTTCCCACCATCCAGTTGCATGGGTAGATTGAAGAATGAAAAAACGATATGTTGTTATTATGGCCGGTGGCCGGGGTGAAAGATTTTGGCCACAAAGCCGTTTAAGAAAGCCTAAACATTTATTACCCATCGTGGGAGATTCTCCGATGCTTGCCCAGACGGTTGATCGTTTGAGCGGGCTGGTCCCGCCAGAACAGGTATTTGTTATTACCAACGCTGAGCAACGGGATGCGGTGCTTGAAAGCTGTCCAGGGCTCCTCCCTGAACGGGTTATTGGAGAACCCCAAGGGCGGGATACCGCTGCAGCAGTCGGATTGGCCGCATTGCTTGTCGAGAGTTCTGACCCGGGAGCTGCCTTTGCCCTCCTGCCCGCGGATCATGTGATTGCTGATGGCGATGGATTTCGCAAAGTCTTAGCCGGTGCTTTTGAGGCAGCGGAGAGTCAGGACTTTTTGGTGACCATCGGGATAAGTCCCGATTTCCCTTCCACCGGATACGGATATTTAAAACAGGGAGGAAATCTCGAAACTGCAAGTGACCGTCCGGTTCATCAGGTCGAGCGATTTGTGGAAAAACCTAACCTGGAGAAGGCGGAGCAATACCTTAAGGATGGTGGATATTTTTGGAATGCGGGCATGTTTGTTTGGCGACCTCAGGTCATTCTCTCAGCCATCTCCAAGCATGCACCGGAACTTAGTGCCGGGTTGGAAGATTTATCTGCTAGCTGGAGGGATTCCGGATCGATCGGACAAGCAATGGATAAGGTCTATCCAACGCTTAAGAAAATCTCCATTGATTTTGCAGTCATGGAAAAAGCCGAAGGAGTAGTCATGTTGGAATCCGCTTTTGATTGGGATGATGTCGGAGAGTGGCCCGCCATTGCCCGGCACTATCCAGCCGATGAACAGGGTAATGTTTTTAAAGGTGCTGGTGTAGCCTTGGACGCAAGCGGAAACCTCAGTTATGCTGAACCCGGACATACCATCTCTTTGCTCGGGGTAAAAGATTTGATCGTGGTACAGTCAGGAGATGCTACCCTAGTTTGTCACAAAGATTGTGCTCAGGAGGTCAAGGCAATGGCCCAAGAGGTTTGCCGGCAAAAACCGGACCTCGCCTGAGCTAACATAGCACGGTATGCCCAACTTTCTGGGGATTGATTACGGAACCAAACGAATTGGACTCGCCTGGGCGGATGATTTATTAATCTCCCTACCAGCCAGGGCTGTGCCGGGAGTCGAATCCAAGGGTTGCTGGGAGGAATTATCCAAGGAGGTGGAGCTTCGTTCGATCACTGAATTGGTGGTGGGTTACCCGGTGCATATGGACGGAACTGTGGGCAAACGAGCCCAGGAGGTCGACCGCTTTATTAAGGAGTTAGAAAAACATTTTGGCTTGCCGGTGCATCGTACTGACGAGCGGTTGACCAGCGCTGCTGCCCGCGAAACTATAGGCGGGAAATATTTGGCCAAAGGTGCGGATAAGAGCGGGAGGGTGGATTGTGCCGCTGCCTGTTTAATCTTGAACGATTTTTTAAATAAGTGAAAGAAGCGATCAAGCCAACTCGCTGGCGGTGTTTATGTGCCTATGATGGTACTGATTTTAATGGCTGGCAAAAGCAGCCAAACCACAAGGCCGTACAGGACAAAATTGATGAGGCATTGGCAGAAATCTTTGGCTGCACAATTCGTACGATTGGCGCGGGGCGGACCGATGCTGGAGTCCATGCTGCCGGACAGGTCTTTCATTTTGATGCATCCTGGAAACATCCCGAAGATTCACTCCTTCAGGCCTTGCGGGTTCGCCTGCCAGTGGGAATAAGTCCACGGATGGTAACGGCAGTTCCCGATCGTTTTCATGCCCACATCTCTGCCCAGGGAAAACGCTATCGTTACCGGATATGTCCAGGGTGGGCCATGCCAGAAAAGGACCGATTTGTCCATTCGATGAAGGGGCGAACTTTACAGCTCGATCGGATGAAAGAAGCCGCAAGCTGCTTCTTGGGCACTCATGACTTTGCTGCCTTTGCTGCCAACCGTGGTCACGGAGAAAAGGAACCCACTGTGAGGAAATTGTGGCGCTCGGAATGGCGGGTGCAAGGGGGGGAATTACACTTTATAACGGAGGCCAAGGGATACCTCTATAAAATGGTACGCAGTATGACGGGGGCAATGATCGATGTTGGGCTGGGCAGAATGGAACCCTCCGAGATCTCGGAGATTTTAATGAGTTCAAAGCGGACCGGCCGGGTTGTCAGTGCACCAGCCAGAGGATTAAGTATGGAAAAAGTCTTTTATCGGTTGCCCAAGTTGGCCAGAAGCAAGTAGTTGTGGATATCGATTGGATTGGCTGGAAGCGTGCCTTGATCGATTTATTTTTCCCCGGCGATTGTCCGATTTGTAAACGAGCCGCTTACCTGGACGATGTTTCCTTTGCCTGTCTTTCCTGCCTTGATGAGGTCGCCTGGATCCGGGGTGCCCGCTGTAAATTTTGTGGAGTGGGTATGGATGGGATGGAATATGCCGGTCTGACCTGTAAAAACTGCCGTGAACGAACACCACTTTTTCAGGGTGGTCGTTCCCTGTTTCATCTCAACCCGGCTGGTCGATCCATAATTCATGAAATCAAATATCAGGGGAACAAACGCATACTTGAGGATATTTCTTTTTTTCTGGAACGGGCTCCGGGTTTTTTGGATTTTATCACCGGAACGGTTCTTATTCCCGTACCTTTACACCGTAAAAAATTAAATAAGCGCACCTACAACCAAAGCCTTTGGATCGCTAAAGCTCTTGCCAAGGAAGCAGGGATAAGCACGGTTGTCTATGATTGCCTTATTCGAACCCGCCACACGCCCAGTCAAACCAAGCTCGACCGCGAACAGCGACAAAAGAACATGAAAAATGCCTTTGCCCTCAAGCAAGGAACTTGTTTGGATGGTTTCCATAGAGCGGTTCTCGTGGACGATGTCTACACCACCGGGGCCACGCTCGATGCTTGCGCAAAAGCGCTCATCGATAGTGGGTTCGGACAGGTGGAGGTAGCGACACTAGGACATGGATAACCCAAACTTCCGAATATGTCTTTTTTCAGCAAGCCCAAGTATTCCAAGGTAAACATTAAATCCCGAGAAGGGGTGGCCAAAGGATTGTGGACCAAGTGTCCAGTTTCCGGCGAGATGGTTTACGCAAAAGAACTCCAGAAAAACCTCATGGTTGTTCCGAGTAGTGGATATCATTTCCCTCTGCCAGCCCCGGAGCGTATTCAATCGTTACTCGATTCGGGAACCTTTAAAGAGTTCGATGCCAAGATGCGATCAGGAGATCCCCTTAATTTTAAGGGCTTGGCGTCCTACAAGGACAAACTCGAACAAAACCGGGAAAAGACCAAACTTGAAGACGCAGTTATTGCGGGCATGGGGAAAATGGACGGACGAATGGTCAGCTTGGCTGTGATGGATTTTCGTTTTCTTGGAGGCAGTATGGGATCTGTGGTAGGGGAAAAAATTACCCGTGCAATCGAGCGTGGCCTCGATAATAAGGCACCAGTGATTGTGGTTTCGGCATCCGGTGGAGCCCGTATGTATGAGGGCATACTCAGTTTAATGCAAATGGCCAAGACTAGTGCCGCACTTGCCAAACTTGCCAAGGCTCGCATTCCTTTCTTTTCTGTTCTGACTAACCCAACTATGGCAGGAGTGATGGCCAGCTACGCATCCTTGGGCGATGTAATTATTGCCGAACCCGAGGCTTTGATTGGGTTTGCCGGTCGCCGGGTAATTAAGGAGACCACGCGTGCAGATCTTCCCGAAGGCTTTCAGACATCTGAGTTTTTATTGGAGCATGGATTAATTGATCAAATTGTAACCCGCCACGATCTGCGGGATCGTTTGATCAACCTGATGGGCTATTTAGCAGGGCCAATAAATGCTAAGGCTCCCAAATCCACCCCCCCCAGGAAAAGAACTGCTCCCAAAAAGAAAGTGGCCGCAGTCAAAAAGCCTCCAGCCAAAAGAAAACCTGCCCGTAAAGCTTGATTCCCCCCTTTTTCAGGGTGGAGTATCAGCACCGATAATTCCTGACTGTTCTATGAATCAAACCCTGGAGTTTTTGTACTCCTTGCGTAACCAAGGTTCGAAGTTTGGAATCGAACGGATGCAGGAGTTTTGCAAGAGATTGCAAAATCCCCAGTTTTCTTTTCCTTCAATTCACTTGGCAGGTACCAATGGGAAGGGTTCTGTCTGCACCATGCTCGATTCCATTTACCGTGCTCATGGATATAAGGTGGGATTGTTCACCTCCCCACATCTTATCGAGCTAGGAGAACGCATAAGGGTGAACGGCAAACTTTTATCTTTTCATCAAATTGAGGAATGGACCGATCAATTGATGCCCATTTTTAAAACGATGAAAGAAAAAGACCCCGAAATGCGTCCGACTTTTTTTGAATTAATGACTGCGATTGCTTTTCTCGAATTCAAAAAACAAAAAGTTGATCTCGCCATTATTGAGACTGGACTCGGTGGGCGGCTCGATTCTACAAATGTGCTCGACCCTCTAATTTCTGTGATTACCACCGTGGGGTATGACCATTGCGAAATGCTTGGAGATAAACTTGAACAAATTGCTTCTGAAAAAGCGGGTATCATTAAAACCGGTAAACCCGTGGTTGTCGGGTGGCTCAAGCAGGCGGCCCGCGATGTGGTTATCGAAAGTGCAGATAAGCTAAATTCTCCAATCCATTTACTCGACGAGGAACCAGGAGGCAGGCTTCCCCAAACTAACTTGGCAGGATCATTCCAGCGCCGAAATGCCGCCCTTGCTCAAAAAACGGTGCAATTGCTCAGCTCTACCTTTCCGGTGGATCAACCTATTATTGAAAAGGCGCTGCAAAATGTAACATTCCCAGGGCGGTGGCAAAAGATATCGAAGGCCCCGACTCTTATTGTCGATGCCTGCCATAATGGCGAAGGTGCAGATGCCAGTCTTGAACTTTGGGAGCGTTTGCCAAGTCATGCTGAGGTTTGGTTTGCTGCCTGTGGGGAGGAACGGGCTGAGGATGTACTAACTCCGTTGCTTCAATATGTTCAAAAAGTCACTCTCTTTGAAATTGACCAACCCCGGGCATGTACCCATCAGGTTTTGCAAAAAAAGATTAAAAATTTTCCTGGTATGGTAAAACTTGCCCAAGAGAAAGATATTCCCCAATTGCGCCAACAACTCAGTCCAAATTCTTTTGTATTGATTACTGGGTCGATTTATTTGATCGCATCCATTCTTTCCTTTCATCAGCACGCTCAAAAATCAAAGAGTAGTCAAAGCTGGCAAGATCTTTGGTGAACTTTCTCAATTTTTCCGCCCTTGGGTAAAGCATTCGGTTTTTATTTTGATTAGCGAAGGGTCGCTCATCTTGGGAAAGAATTAAATTAACCACGAAAAAGGTACAAAATATGTGCTCCTGGTGACAGAAATTTGCTTTTGATCAAATTGTGAACAAATTCTTAATCCATGGCGAATAAGTTTGTACAACTTGGGCTTGGAAAGTTTCTCGTTTTTGTCTTTATTTCTCTTTTTCTAAGGGAGTTGCAAGAAAGAGTTGCTATCCTAATAAAACAAGATGAAACTTATTAACAACACTAGATACAGGGGGTATTTTGGAATTTAAACACTACATACAGGGGGCAGAGATCAAAAAAAAATCAACAAAGCTAATTTTTTTCTTTTCTTTTTCCCGGGCTATCCTCACTATCAGGAAAGTCGTCGAAGAGTCTCTTTTTCCAAGCCCCGGAAAAATAATTCAGTTTCTCAGTCGGTGGTATCAGCATGAATTTTAACAGGTAAAGAAGGGGAAATATACATTATGGAAAAAAAATACGAAATTGGCGGAAAAACCTTCGTTTTAAACGAAGAAAAAGCGGTACAGGCATTTCAGGAAAAAATGGTGATTAACGGGCGTGACACCATGACTTTCAATTTGTTACCACTCAAATACCAGTGGGCTTACGATCTCTATCGCAAGATGAAGTCCAACCACTGGGAACCGGAAGATATTCCCATGCAAAAAGACCTTGAGCAATGGAAAAATCCCGCTGAGTTATCTGATGGTGAAAGGTGGATCATCATGATGGGAATTGGTTACTTCTCTGCAGCTGAAGGCATTGTGGGTGACAACATCCAGCATGTTGTTCGCGAACTCGTTACTGCTCCGGAACTCAAGCTCGTATTAGGCCGCCATGCTCAGGAAGAAAATATTCATGCGGACAGCCTGCTCTACATGATTAGTTCATTGGGCATCAACCCGCACGAGTGTGAGGCGATGTTTGAACAAATCGAAACCATTCGTCAGAAGAACGAGTTTGTTACCCGCATTTCTAAAAATATGCGTCGTGATCTCGACCTTACTATCACAGAGAACAAGCAGGAGTTTGCCAAGAATATCTTTATGTTTGGACAGTGTATGGAAGGAACCCAGTTTTATGGATTGTTTGGTATGGTCTTAAGCCTTGCACGCCAGAATAAATTCCCAGGTATCGGACAGATGTTCCGTTACACCCTTCGTGACGAGTCCAACCATATTGAATTGTTCCGTAACCTTTTCCGTGTGCTTATCGATGAAAACCCGGATATTTGGACGCCTGAATTCCGCGAGGAATTAGTCGAGGTGATGAAAGAGGCTGTGGTTCTGGAAAAAGAATTTATCCGGGATTGTTTGCCTGTTAATTCCGTGGGATTAAGTGCCGATGAATTTTGTACCTACATTGATTACATTGCAGACCGTCGACTCAATGGAGTAGGGCTTGAAGTCCTCCACCCTGGCTTGGAAAACCCGTTTCCTTGGCTCGCCGAAATGATGGACGTCAAAAAGGAACAAAATTTCTTTGAAGGCCGGGTAACCGAGTACCAAAAGTCTTCAGCTCTTTCTGAGGTTGCAGACGACGAGTTGTAAGAGTGTCTACTTAACAACTAGTAGGTGTAAAATAAAATATTAATTCTATAGGATGGAAATTTGACTGATGCGTAATACGATATTTGAGGAAGATCGATTGTTGACCAAAGCGGCGGAAACGCCTCGTGAAAATAAACCCCGGTTTGACTGGGCGGAGGACCTGGGGGGAAATCGTTTTGAAATTCCGAAAGTACGAATTACGGATGGCGCGGGTGATCGTGATTTCCACATCGCCGAGGTGGCCGAGGTTATTGGGGAGGCGTTGACCGACCTGATGATCTCAAGGGAAGAAAAGGAAATATACACCCAACAGAACCGGGAGCTCGTGGTGGAGTCTTCCCGGCTCGTCGCCAGTCGCTTAATCGAGCGGTTGGGGCAAGAGGAGGAAGGCGGTGCCCCCCGCCTCTCCTTCGACGACTTGCACAAACTGATCGAAAAAGCATTGGTGGAAAACGATGCTTACGATGTTGCTAAGAGCTTGGTCTTTTCCAGGTCGAATCATGGTGGATCCAGCGGTCATATTCCTGCGGCCGGACGGGTCGACAGTTCTCTCATTCGTTTAATTCGTAGGAGTGGACAGGTTGTTCCTTGGAATTCGTCTAAAATTGAAGTGGCTATTCGTAAGGCTTTTCTTTCCTTACGTTTGGATTCTGAGCCTGCAGTTAAGGTGTCCGACTCGGTAACCCGCCGGGCGGTGGAAACCGGTCAGGCATTTATCAATATCGAAGATGTTCAGGATTTTGCACAAGAGGAATTGATGAAGCATGGCTTCTTCAAGGTTGCTGAGTCTTACATCCTTTACCGTGCACGCCGCCGAGTCGAACGTGACACTAACGAAGACCAGCATGAAGTCCGTCAGGACTCCATGATTGTGGTCAAGAAAAAGGATGGAACCACCTTCTTTTGGGATGGGTTGGACCTTAAGAAAAGAATTTCATTTGCTACAATTGGTTTAGATTTATGTCTTTCTGTTGAGCAGATTGAAGAAAGTCTTCGCCGATCAGTCTTTTCCGAAATAACTGAAGAGGATTTGCGCAAGACTATTGTACTCAACGCCAAGACCTTAATTGAACGGGATGCCGATTTTGCTAAGTTTGCTGCCCGTATACTTCTTACGTATCTATATGAAGAAGTACTCGGATGGGATGTTTCCCAAAACAGTATCGAAGAGATTCGTACCTTTCATGCCAAGGAATTCAAAAAATATTTAAAAAGGGGTGTGGAGATTAACCGGTTGGATAAAAAACTTCTCAAAATTGACATCGATAAACTTTGCCAGGCTATTGATCCCTCGGCCGATCTCGATTTTGATTATCTTGGTATCCAAACACTTTACGACCGTTATCTCGTGGTTGATAAAACCGGAGAAACTGCACGACGTATGGAAACCCCACAGTTTTTTTGGATGCGTGTGGCTATGGGGATTTTTGCCCACGAAGAACAACCTGAAGAACAAATTGTTGCCCTTTATAATTTGTACAAGAGTCGTCGCTTTTGTTCATCGACTCCTACTCTTTTCAATTCGGGCACGCCTCATTCCCAACTTTCTTCCTGCTACCTTTACAAAGTTGATGATACCATTGAATCAATTATGTACCGCGGGATTGCAGAAAATGCATTTCTGTCCAAGTGGGCTGGTGGCCTTGGGGGAAGTTGGACCTCTGTTCGAGGTACTGGAAGTCATATTGCTGGAACCAATGGGGAAAGCCAGGGAGTTATTCCATTCCTTAAAATGCACAACGATCAACTTTGTGCAGTCAATCAAGGTGGGAAACGTAAGGGTTCCGGATGTGCTTACCTTGAAACCTGGCACTGTGATATCCTTGAGTTTTTAGAACTGCGCAAAAATACCGGTGACGACCGTCGGCGTACTCACGACATGAACACTGCAAATTGGATTCCCGATTTGTTCATGAAGCGCATGGAATCCCGTGAGAACTGGACTCTTTTCCGAAGCAACGAAGTTCCCGACCTACACGATCTTTACGGCAAAGCTTTCGAGGACAAATATGCTGAGTACGAAGCGTTGGCTGAAAAGGGTGAGATTTGGGGTCATTCAATTCCGGCCATTGATTTGTGGAAGTCCATGCTCAAGCTTCTTTTTGAAACCGGACATCCTTGGATCACTTTTAAAGACACCTGCAATATTCGAAGCCCCCAAGACCATGTCGGGGTGATTCACAGTTCCAACCTTTGTACTGAAATCACTCTCAACACTGGAGCCGATGAGACTGCTGTATGCAACCTCGGATCTGTGGTGCTTGATTCTCACCTTACTCCTGAGGGTGACCTCGATCATGAAAAATTGCGAGATACGATACGCATCGCCATCCGGGCATTGGACAATGTTATTGATGTAAACTTTTATCCAACTGAAGCAGCGAAGACCTCCAATAGTCGGCACCGTCCGATCGGCCTGGGTGTAATGGGTTTGCAAAACTCTCTTTTCGTTAAGGACGTATCTTTTACATCGGAAGAAGCGGTCGAATTTAATGACGAGTTCATGGAAGCCATTTGTTATTACGCTTACGAGGCATCCAGCGACTTGGCTAACGAGCGTGGTACTTATTCCTCCTATCGTGGATCCAAGTGGGATCGGGGTATTCTTCCACAGGACACAGTTCAATTACTGGAAGACGAACGGGGGCAAGACATTGATGTTCCTAAGACTTCAAAAATGGATTGGTCAGTAGTACGTCAAAAAATTGCCAAGCACGGAATGCGTAACAGTAATGTGATCGCAATTGCTCCCACCGCGACCATTTCCAATATCATGGGATCGTCCCCGTGTATCGAGCCGACCTACAAAAACATTTTCGTCAAGAGTAACCTCTCTGGAGACTTTATGGTGCTTAATCGTTTTCTCGTAAACGACCTGAAAAAAGAAGGTTTGTGGAACCGGGAAATGTCAGACCAGTTAAAATATTTTGATGGCGAACTTGGTCCGATTGATGGGGTGCCTGAACATATTAAGAAGAAATACCTTACTGCTTTTGATGTATCCTTTGAGTATGTACTTTCGGCAGCAGCACGGCGTCAAAAATGGATAGACCAGGCACAATCAGTCAACCTGTTCCTGGGTACTCCTGATCTTAAAAGTCTTTCACACATGTACCGGGCAGCCTGGAGAAAGGGGTTAAAAACCACTTACTATTTACGAACTCTTGGTGCTTCTAATATCGAAAAAGCAACCGTGGACCTTAAGAAAGCAAAGCCTTTAGCAGATGCACCTGCAGATGAGCCTTCGGCCAAAAAAGAGTTTACCGATGCCGAAAAGAAGGCTTGCAGTATCGAAGCCATGCTCAACGGCGAAGAGTGCGAATCTTGCCAATAAAGTAGTTTTTTTCCATCTTTCTTAGGCAGTTCTTACTGTTTTTATGGAGTGTTGTACCTGTTGATCTCTTCACTGTTTTGAGTAGTGAATCCTATCTGTTCAGCCTAGTGAAACTAAGTTGATTTAAGGTTTAAATTCTAATCTTATTTGAGAAAAAGACTTCATGTTGTGTGAATGACTTTACGACTGTAAAAGTTTAAAATCTTTACTGATTACAATATCCAAAAAAAGAAAAATGGAAACCATAGATCGTTTGAATAAACACATGGGGGAAGAACCTCTCTACGGACCCGATGTCTTTGTTGCTCCAACCGCCGTAGTTATTGGCGATGTGCAAATGGATGAAGGGTCAAGCCTATGGTACGGGGGAGTTTTGCGAGGCGATATTAATTCCATCAAGGTCGGTAAATTTTCCAACTTGCAGGATGGTGTTATCGGACACCTTGCGGATGATCATTCTCTGACTGTTGGAAAATATGTCACGGTTGGACACGGAGCAGTCATTCATGCCTGTCAGATCGCGGATGAATGCCTGATTGGAATGAACTCCACTATTTTAGACGGTGCACGGATTGGTAACCAATCAATTGTTGCCGCGGGCAGTCTGGTGCCAGCAGGCATGAAAGTTCCTGCAGGTAGCCTGGTTGCTGGGGTGCCAGCCAAGATCAAACGAAAATTATCTGAGGAGGAACGTCAAAAGCTAAAGGGTTGGGCGGAAAAATACCTCGTAGTTGCCAAAGCTCATCGAGAAAAGTTGTCTGCGAGGAAACCTGGTCCACCTGCCTGACTTCCACTCATATATTCTCGGCACTTTCCATTCCGTAACGAAGATAAAAATCTTCCAGTGTGGATGAGAAGTCGGGTAGGGGAAGCGTAGCGGATACCGCCTCGGCACAGCACGAAACATAGGAAAGAATGGCCATTTCATCTGCCCGTTTTTTATCTTTTTTCAATAAGCGAACTAAGAGCTGCCTGGCGTTTTCCCAATCCTCTGCCTCATAGGCATGATTAATCATACATTCGTACCAAGCATCACGCTCGTTTGGTGGGAGTTTGGAAATTAAAATCATCTGATCCTTAAAGGATGAATATAGCCTGTAGGGTAGTAAATGAAAAATCCTTATTTTTTTTTCATTTCTCTTGGATTGTCCGCTCAGTTTTGTCAGAAAGAGTAAACCAATAATTTGCCACCCATTTACCATGTCTCATTCTGCTGACTCATCATCTCCCACTAAGGATAATCCCTACCAGTCTAAATTGCTGGTTAATCGATTGCTAACCGCAGGTTCTGATAAAGAGACCCGCCATTTCGAACTCTCTCTTGAAGGGAGTTCATTGAGTTATGAACCGGGAGATTCACTGGGTGTCATCCCGCAAAATAGTCCACAGGTGGTGGATGATCTTTTAAAGGCCGTTGGACTGACAGGGGAGGAAGCGGTTCAAGTAGGGGAGGCTAGCTTAACTTTACGGGATTCGCTGACTTTCCGTCTTGCGTGTACCACGCTTAGTAAAATTCAAATCAAGAAATTCAATGAGTTTGCCAAGTCTGACAAACTTACCGATTTGCTTCTGCCTGCCAACCGCGATGCTTTTGCAGATTATCTTTGGGGGCGTGAATTAATTGATTTATTTATCGAATTCCCCCAGCAAGGCATGAGTGCCGATAATTTTGTTGGATTATTACGTCCGATGCCTCCACGCTTATACTCCATCGCGTCGAGCATCAAGGCACACGAGGAACAGGTTCATTTGACTGTAGCGGTTGTACGTTACGATACTCACGGACGTAAGCGCGAGGGTGTTTGTTCGTCCTATCTCGCAGATCGTGTGGGCGCGAGTATACCTTCCTACTTCCATCCCAATAAAAACTTCAAACTTCCTCAGGATGGAAATGTTCCCATCATCATGGTTGGTCCTGGGACTGGAATTGCACCCTTTCGTGCCTTTATCGAGGAGCGACGGGCGGTTGGCTCGACTGGTAAAAATTGGCTATTCTTTGGAGATCGTTCATCCAAGACTGATTACCTCTATGGAGAAGAGTGGGAAAAGTATCGCTCGGACGGTTTGCTTACTGAACTTGACCTTGCCTGGTCGCGTGATCAGGCGGAGAAGGAATATGTCCAACACAAGATGTTGACCAAGGGGAGGGAGTTGTTCGCCTGGTTACAGGATGGAGCCTATTTTTATGTTTGTGGAGATGCCTCGCGTATGGCCAAAGATGTCGATCTTGCTCTGCGTCAAATCGCCGCGACCGAGGGGAGTATGTCAGAGGAGGATGCCGCCAAGTGGGTAAAGTCTCTCCAAAAAGAAAAGCGCTACCTTAAAGATGTTTACTAAACAGCCTCTGGGGATGCTCTCTAGCTCTTAGGAATTCGGGGGCCTGGAGCACGTTTCATTATTTGCCAGCTTGCCCCTTTTTTGAAGATTGCTAGGCAGGAATTCTTATTGGTTAAGAATTATAATTTAAAGTGAATCAGGTATTTTTCTCCGAGTTCGGCCTCTGGTAATAACTCGTCGAGGCTCCAAATTTTGGCGGGGGTAAGTTTGGAGGCTTTTAACTCCTCTGTATAATCTCCTCCCTTGAGGTAGAGGATGCCATTAGCTGGAGAATGGCGTGAACCTTTGGCTACCTTATCCCGTACCCACTGAAAAAATACCGGCAGCGATGTGACCGCCCGTCCCAGTACAAAGTCAAAAGATTTTTTTCTGGGCAATTCTTCCACTCTGCCCCGGCGTACCTCCGTATTGGAAAGTTCCAGGCGTTTGACCATATCTTCGACTACCATGACTTTTTTTCCGATCGAATCCATTAGGGTAAACTTTGCCTGTGGGTAGCAAATGGCCATAGGGATGCCAGGCAACCCTCCACCGGTACCCACATCAAGCAGGCGGGCTTTGGGCATTAGGCGGAGGAACTTGGTTAGGGTCAGGCAATGGGCGAGGTGCTTGGTTTCCAAACGATCCATATCTTTACGGGATACCAAGTTAATCTTAGCATTCCATTCCCTGAGTAACTCGGTGTATTGCTTGAGCTTTTCCCAGGTTTCATCTGAGAGATCAGGAAACCATTCTTTTAAAATCATCCATGAATTTGCGGACTTATTCATTATTCGATTTTGGGAATTTTGTTGGGCGGATAAGCGGGGAGGCAATCATTCTAGTCCACACAAATTTTGGGCAAGCCTTTGACCAAGTCGTCGATCGCCTTTGCCTGGGCGAGAAAATCTTCAAGTTTATCTAGGGGCAGGGCACAGGGACCGTCACACTTCGCCTGAGTTGGATCGGGGTGGGATTCCAAAAATAATCCACTTATTCCCTGGCTCATTCCCGCGAGCATCAATTCAAAAACCGCCTGCCTGCGCCCCCCTGCAGAATCACTACGGCCACCAGGAATCTGTAATGAGTGGGTAACATCGAACACCACCGGACATCCCGTCCGTTTCATAATTCCAAAGTTTAAAGGATCGACCACTAAATTATTATATCCAAACGAACTCCCGCGTTCACAGAGGAGTACCTGTTCATTTCCGGCCTCGGCAAACTTTTGGATGATATGACCCATCTCATGGGCGGCAAGGAACTGGGCTTTTTTTACATTAATGGGTTTTCCGGTGTTTGCGAGGGCCACCACCAAGTCGGTCTGTCGGCAAAGAAACGCGGGTAATTGGAGAACATCAATTACTTCTGCAGCTGGTTTGGCCTGGTGGGGTTCGTGAATGTCCGAGATTACCGGCACACCGTAGGTCTGTTTAATCTCGGCAAGGATTTCGCATCCCTTTTCCAGTCCAGGTCCACGAAAGGAAGATATAGATGACCGGTTGGCCTTGTCAAAGGAGGCTTTAAACACATAAGGAATGCCTAGTTTATTGGTTATTTCCTTGTAGGCGGCAGCCACCTCCATGGCAAACTCACGCGATTCCAATACATTGATTCCACCAAAGAGGGTAAAAGGAAGGTGGTTGGAGATTTGCAGACCCCCCACAGGAATCGATTTTTGAACATTCATGAAAAGGCAATATCAGGAGGCGTTCCATGTTCGGCAGTTACTACAATTCCAATTCCTCCACGGGCATTAAAATCCACTTCTACCCGGCACCACTTTGGATTAAGGGCATTCACCAAGTCGGTGAGCAATAGGTTGGCAAAATGTTCGTGAAATACACCTTCGTCCCGATAGGTCCAGAGGTAGAGTTTGAGTGATTTGGATTCGACAATCTTTTCTCCGGGAGCGTAACGGATTAAAATCTCGGCAAAGTCTGGTTGTCCGGTTTTCGGACAAAGGCAGCTAAATTCGCTGGTTCGTAACTCGACAAGGTAGTCGCGCTCTGGGTTGCGGTTGGGAAAAGTTTCGAGGCTTCGGTTAGGGTGTGTTCCTCCTTCTCCCAGCTTGGTAAGGTTGGCATGTTCTGGATTTTCTGAATTCATAAAAGGATGGATATAATCTCAACAACCCATGGAGGGAGCAAGGTAAAGTCAGGAATTATTTTCCGCCAAGGCTGTCCAGTCGATCGAAGATTTTGTCTGCTTGCAGGCTTGTGCAAGTTCATCGAGGAATAAATCTCTGCTTACCTCTCTTGCTCCAAGGCTGTGAAGGAAAGGGTTGGGCACCTGGCAATCAATAAAGTTCAAGCCTGCACCTTTGGCAATTTCCACAAGTTTGGCCATGCACACCTTGGAAGCTTCCGGGCTTTGGTGAAACATCGATTCACCAAAAAAGGCATTACCTACTGCAAGCCCATACAGTCCTCCTGCCAATTCCCCATTTAAATAAGTTTCGATTGAATGAGCGATTCCCTGTTGGTGAAGTAATCCATAGTCGATCTGCATATCCGGTTCAATCCAACTGCTTTCCTCATGGGACCGTTTTATACTGGCACACTTGCTCATTACTTTGGCAAAGTTCTGATCAACCCGCACCTCGTAGGTGTTGTTCTTAATTGCCTTGGCAAGACTGCGTGCGGTTTTGAATTCATTCGGGTACAAAAGCATTCGGGGGTTCGGGGAATACCAACACCAAAGGTAAGGCGGTTCTTCCATTTTCATCCACGGAAAAATTCCCTGCTTATAGGCAGCAATTATACGTTTTGTTCCCAAGGATTTGCTCAGGGCAACCAGTCCGGAATCGTCCGCATTTCGAGGGTTGGGAAAGTACTCGGGCTGGTCCTCTTCCAAAAATACCAGCTCCATTTTAGTACTTGGGAACAGGGCTTAGGAGATGCCCGATACTTTGAGTAGGCTAATTTCGGGGCGACAGTTCAAGCGCACACCATAGAGGTTGCCCACTCCCCGGGTTATATGAATGACTCTTCCTTTCCAGTTGAAGCTTCCCTCCACCATTGATCTGTCCTGGACCGGGGCAAAAGGAGTTGAGTTTTCATAGGGCACCCGGAATTGTCCACCATGTGTATGTCCGCAAAGCATCAGGTCCCAGTTATAATCGCCCAGGGCTTTTTTGGCATCTGGGTTGTGGTTGAGCAAAATAAGTGGTTTGCTTTTTTTATCTTTAGGCAGTTCAGAATTTCTTTGCAGGCAGCTATGTGGCCGGCAGTTTTCAGACCATAAATCCCCCAGTCCGGTAACATCAATTTGTTGGCCTTTGATATAAAGTTGCTCGGTTTCATTGTCGAGCACCCGGATCTTGGCTGCTTCTAAAAGGGATTTGATTTTCTGTGGACTGTTAAACCCTCCATGTTCGGCTGCCCAACTTCCTCCGTCATGATTTCCG
>JABBBW010000094.1 GCA_018607205.1 Opitutales bacterium
ACTGACGAGTTAAATCTAGATTAAAACTGGAAAAAAACTTTTGGGTTTAGTGAGGAAGAATTACAAAATCAATAAGCATAAAGAAAACTTTTAGACTAAATAATAATTTCCGTTTGTAAGAATCGGAACAACCTTTACATCTATAATTTATGACTAATTTAGGCTCTTTTAATTTATTTTTTGCTCTGCTGGTTGCTCTTTTAATGCCCAAGCTATCAAGTGCATCGAATTTCGATTTTCCGGCTGACCCTGAGCTGGTCGTTAACAAATCCACCGGTCTTTCGGTGCCCAAGGGGTTTGAAACCGACTTGGTGTACAAAGTGGACCGGGCGAAGTACGGTTCCTGGATATCTATGACTTTCGATCACAAAGGCCGATTGGTTGTATCTGACCAAGACAACGCCGGCACCTTCCTGATCGAGCTCCCCGAAATCGGTAAGACTCTTTCTGAATCCGGCATCACCAAGCTGCCTCTCAACAGTGGACAGTGGGGTATGCTCTACGCGTTTGATCACCTGTACATGGTTTCACAAAAAAGGGTGGTCCGAGTACCAGTTTCTGAGAGTGGAGAGTATGGAAAAGAAGAGGAATTATTTCCCTTGAGTGGCGGGTGGGAACATGGTCCGCACTCCCTCATCGTTACCGAAGATGGCACAGGTCTCTACTTTGTAGCCGGCAATTACGCCCGTAACCCACCCTTTCAAACCTCCCGCATCCCCACAAACTGGAAGGATGATGTCCTTTTGGAAAACTACGCATATGGTCATAATGGTAACGGAAAGGCACCCGGCGGATGGGTCATCCGTTTGGATCCAGACGGCTCCAACCGGGAAATGATCAATATGGGCTACCGTAACCCCTGTGATTTTGCCCTCAACCGAGATGGTGAAATGTTTGTATACGATGCCGACATGGAGTGGGACATGGGTGCTCCATGGTATCGTCCAACCAGAGTAAACCACGGTGTGTCCGGTGGGGAGAATGGTTGGCGTGCCACCTCTAAGAAATGGAGAAAGTACTTTCCTGATACCGTTGGTTCGGTTGTTGACATTGGACCGGGTTGCCCGGTCGGGGTGATCGCCGGCACCAACGCCAAGTTTCCCACCCATTATCGTGACGCTATCTTCCTCTGCGACTGGACTTTCGCGACCATGTATGCAATGCATCTAAAGCCGGACGGATCCTCATACAAAGGAAAAGTCGATACATTTGTGACCAACATCAATGGCTCTCTTGCCCTTACTGATGTGGACATCGGACCAGACGGACACATGTATTTCTGCGTCGGAGGAAGGAAAGGTCAGTCTTACCTCTACCGAGTACGCTACACAGGAAATCAGTCAACCGAGCTATCCCCCCTGGATACATCCAGCAAGCACTACCAAGCTAGAAAAACAAGGCATAGTCTTGAATCTTTTCATGGAGCACCCAATCCAAAAGCAATCGAATCGGTATGGTCTTACCTCAGCAGTGAAGATTATCATCTGCGTTATGCCGCACGAATTGCCATTGAGTGGCAGGACCCTAAAACCTGGGCAGATAAAGCCTACAACGAAACCAACGATATCGCTGCTATCCATTCTTTGCTCGGCCTTGCCCGTTGTGATTTTGATGGAAGTAAACAGCCAAGCATTGACCGCCTGCTGAAAGTTGACTTCAACAAACTCGATAAAACCGGCAAGCTTGCCCTTCTGCGTACTTATTCCGTGATCATGAGTCGAGCTGGTAAAGCCACCGAGAAACAAATTATTGCCTTAGGCAAACAACTTGATCCCCACTACCCTACTACCGACGATAATTTAAACGAGGAGCTTTGCCGGGTCCTTTGCTACCTCCAGCATCCATCGGTGGTCAGCAAAACTATCGACCTAATGAAAACCACCAAGATTTCCGTGCCCAAATATGATCCCGAAATGATCAAGCGGGGCGGACACTATGGTAAAACCATTCTTGCTGCGATGAGTGAAAATGTTGCCCCTAATGTCCTTAATATCCACTTCCTATTCTGTCTCAAAGATGTAACCAACGGATGGTCAATGGATCAGCGTAAAGCTTACCTTGGAGAGCTTAAAGAATTGCTCTCTAAAAAAGGGGGAAACTATTTTTCAGGGTACCTAAACAAAATTCGCGAATCTGCCATCGCCAATGTTCCTGATAAGGACAAGCTCGCACTCCAGTATCTGACCGGAGAAATTAAAGACATCGACTTATCAAAACTGCCGAGGGCGAAAGGCCCGGGAGTTGCATGGACTGTGGACTCTGGCTTGGATGTATTGAATAAGGAACCGCTCAAAGGGCGAAACTTTGCCAATGGGAAAAAAATGTACTCTGCAGGTCTTTGTGTGGCATGTCACCGCTTCGGAGATGAGGGAGGCGGAGTAGGCCCCGACCTCACCAACCTGGCCAAACGCATGGATTACAAAGCGATTCTTGAATCCACCATTCATCCAAACATGGTCGTCTCCAACCAGTTCGAACAGCACGAACTAACCATGAAGGACGGTTCTTTGATGATTGGTAAAATTGTATCCGAAGAAGATGGTTA
>JABBBW010000073.1 GCA_018607205.1 Opitutales bacterium
TAACCAATCTTACGAATCGCCTCGCGTACTACATCTTCATAATCGAATTTCGCATCGGTGGTGATTTCACCGGCAATAGTCACGCAATTGCTTTTGACTAAAGTCTCGCAAGCTACGCGGCTTTGTGGATCTTGCTCTAGGCAAGCATCGAGAATGCTGTCTGAAATAGAATCAGAAACTTTGTCAGGATGGCCTTCACCAACGGATTCGGAAGAGAAAATAAATGACTTTGACATGTTCGAATTTCAACAAAAACACACCATGCATGCAAGTTTATTCATCAACGCATCATGATGCGTTGATGCGTTTTTATTTTTTACTCTTACGAAGATACAGTTCAGTGAGGTATTTTCCGTAGGTTGAAGAACCGTGTTCCTTAGCTGTTTGCTCTAATTCTCCCAGGGTTAACCAACCCTTATACAGACCAATTTCCTCCAAGCAGGCAATTTTCAAACCCTGCCTTCTTTCGATCACTTTTACAAAATCAGTTGCCGAAGCCAAACTATCGTGACTACCAGTGTCCAGCCATGCAGTTCCCCTACCCATCACCTCGACAGAAAGCTCTCCGGCTTCCATATACACCCGGTTCAAATCGGTAATTTCCAACTCGCCACGGGGTGAAGGTTTTAACGCCTTGGCACGACCACTAGCTTGCTCGTCATAAAAATACAAACCAGGCACAGCATAGTTGGACTTTGGAGCTTTAGGTTTTTCTTCTAACGAAACCGCCCGTCCCCCAGAGTCAAATTCCACTACGCCATAACTAGTAGGATCAGAGACATGATAGCCAAAAATAGTGGCACCCGACGGACGGCTATCTGCCTCTGCGAGAATTTGTTCCAGTTCGTTACTGTAAAAAATATTGTCACCTAGAATTAAGGTCGATGGAGCACCATTCAAAAAGTCTTCCGCCAAGATTAAAGCTTGAGCAAGGCCATCCGGACTAGGTTGCTCAACATAACTCAAAGTTAAACCAAATCTCGAACCATCACCAAGTAATTCCTGGAACATAGGAAGATCACGGGGAGTGGAAATAATCAAGATTTCACGAATGCCAGCAAGCATAAGAATAGAAATCGGGTAATAGACCATCGGCTTGTCGTAAACAGGCATTAGTTGCTTACTTACTGCCATGGTTAAAGGGTACAGACGAGTCCCAGAACCTCCTGCGAGCACAATTCCCTTTCTTTGCTTCACGAGGCACCCAACCTTTCACGCTGATATTTGCCAGAAGTTACATTCTCGCACCATTCTAAGTTTGAGAGGTACCAATCAACCGTTTTTACCACCCCCTCTTCAAAACCATATTTTGCGGACCAGCCCAATTCCTTTTCAATCTTTGTACAATCAATTGCGTAGCGGCGATCGTGACCAGGACGATCCTTAACAAAAGTTTTGAGGTTCTCGTGGGGAGCACCCTCAGGATGGGCTTTGTCCAATTGTCCACAAATGGCATCGATCACTTGCAAATTCGTACGCTCGGAACTTCCTCCAATGCAGTAAGTATCTCCTACCCTTCCCCGCTTAAGTACCTCCAAAATTGCAGAGCAATGATCCTCAACATGCAACCAGTCACGAACATTTGAACCGTCACCATAGATAGGTAGGCTTTTGCCTTCCTTTGCATTCAGAATAACCAAAGGAATTAATTTCTCAGGAAATTGATACGGACCATAGTTGTTTGAACAATTCGTAGTCAGCACGGGCAATCCAAATGTATGAAAATATGCACGAACTAAATGATCAGCTCCCGCTTTTGAAGCAGAGTACGGACTATTGGGTGCATAGGGTGTAGTTTCTGAAAATGCGGGATCATCGGAACTCAATGATCCATAAACTTCATCGGTCGAAACATGTAAAAAACGTATACTTTTCTTACGATCTTCAGATTGGGCGGTATAATAATGGTTAAAGGATTCAAGCAGCTTTAAAGTCCCCACCACATTGGTTTGCACAAAAGGTTCTGGACCATCAATCGAGCGATCGACATGACTTTCCGCAGCAAAATTGACAAGTGCATCTGGTTGATACTTCTCCAAAAGATCAGAAACAAGCTTAGCATCACAAATATCTCCCAAAGAAAAAACATAACGAGGGTCAGATTCAAAGTCTGCGAGGTTCTCTGGGTTACCTGCATAAGTTTCTTTATCTAAATTTACAATCTTCTCACAATCGGTTTGCTCCAACAGCAAACGAATGAAATTGGAGCCAATAAAGCCAAGCCCGCCGGTTATCAGAAAAGATTTCATGCCCTTAGCTCTAGTCTCATCCTTTGTATCGAGTCAATCATCGCTTCCTCCACTGGACGCATCGCAATACCTGCTTTTTCGGCCTTAGTCGTATCTAGCACACAATTGGAGCGCGGTGCAATCGCGGTCTTCGACATAAATTCTTCCTCTGATTTAAAGAACTTAAATTTCTTGTCAGTGAGTCCCTCCTTGATCATCCACTCTGTTACTTGACGAGTTGTTACAGAACCCGGATTGGTCATATTGTAAACCCCTGGCTCAA
>JABBBW010000106.1:0-6896 GCA_018607205.1 Opitutales bacterium
GTGCGTTGTGCTAATGCGGGGTGGTCTGGCTGGATTGATCAACGGGGAATGATTCGCGATGTCCTTCTTGATGATAAGGATCGAGTGTATTTTGAAGGTGCCGCTGTAATCGAGGTCATTATTCCTCAACAAAATGCGTCAAGTTTAGGATCAATGGGTGATCAATTTGCCTACATCTGTAGCATGCTTTCGATCATCCTAGTCATTTATTTTAAAGTTAGCCCAGAAAATAGAGCTCAAGCTTAGTTATTAAATCTTGATATAGTTATGACTTAACTTGAAGTCTTGGAAGCTGAACTAAACTTATCCTTGCCATTTCCCAGTCAAATCCCATGTGTGTTTCTTCGCAATCAATTTTTCTCACTCAACAAAATCATACAAATGTCTACTAAAATTGGAATTAATGGATTCGGCCGCATTGGTCGTTTGGTCTTTCGCGCTCTTGTCGATCAGGGATTACTTGGAAAGGACTTTGAAGTCGTTGCGATCAACGACTTGGTTCCTGCTGACAATCTTGCCTATCTTTTAAAATACGACTCAACCCAAGGTCGTTTTAATGGTACTGTTGAAGCTCCCACAGATGACACGCTTGTAGTTAATGGACATACCATCAAATGTTTGGCTGTTCGTGAGGGACCAGCTGCACTTCCGTGGGGAGACCTTGGAGTTGATGTGGTGATAGAGTCTACTGGCTTGTTTGTCGATCGAGATAAAGCAGCTGGTCACTTAGAAGCGGGAGCCAAGAAAGTTATCATTTCCGCTCCTGCTAAAGGAGATGTAAAAACCATCGTGCTTGGGGTTAATGACAACGAGCTCACTGCAGATGATCATATCCTTTCCAATGCATCTTGTACTACTAACTGCTTGGCCCCTATCACAAAAGTGGTACTTGAAAACTTCGGAATCGCAGAAGGCCTAATGACGACTGTGCACAGCTATACAGCTACGCAGAAACCTGTGGATGGACCATCTATTAAAGACTGGAAGGGCGGTCGTGGGGCTGCCATTAATATCATCCCTTCTACCACTGGTGCAGCTAAAGCAGTAGGCTTGGTATTACCCGAAGTTCAGGGCAAGCTCACTGGTATGGCATTTCGTGTACCTACGCCAACTGTTTCGGTTGTGGACCTCACAGTTAAGACGGAGAAATCAACTTCTTACGAAGAAATTTGCGCCAAGATGAAAGAAGCTGCCGAGGGTCCCCTTAAAGGAATTCTTGAGTATACTGACGATGAAGTCGTATCTGCTGATTTCATTCACTGCCCAGCGTCTTCTATATTTGATGCAGGTTCTGGAATCGCACTGAGTGATACCTTTTTCAAGTTGATTTCTTGGTATGATAACGAATGGGGATACAGTAACCGTTGCGTTGACTTACTCAAGCGTGTTGCAGCACTTGTTTAATACCATTCTTACCTAAACATATTGGCGTGGGCTAACATGGCTCTCGTACAACTTCCTACCATCTTTTCATTATGATCAAATCTATCGACGATTTGGATTTGCAGGACAAGCGTGTCTTTCTTCGCGTAGACTTTAATGTGCCACTCGATACCGATGGTACCATTACTGATGACACTCGGATTTGTGCTGCCTTGCCCACCATTCGAAAACTTTCTGAGTCTGGAGCTAAGGTTGTTCTTGCAAGTCACCTTGGGCGGCCTAAAGGGGAAAAAGTCCCGTCTATGAGCCTTGCCCCAATCGCTCCTGCATTAGCTAAGCTTATCGGCCTACCTGTTCTGTTCTTGGACGATTGCACCGGTGAGAAGGTTGAGAACGCAGTTAATTCAATGAATCCTGGGCAAATCGCTCTTCTCGAGAATATGCGCTACCACAAGGGTGAGACTGATAATGACCCAACCTTTGCTAAATCTTTAGCTAAGCTTGCTGATGTTTATGTGAACGATGCCTTTGGTACAGCTCATCGCGCCCACGCATCCACCCATGGCGTAGCAGAACTAATCGAAGATCGTGCAGCTGGTTACCTCATTCAAAAAGAGCTCGAATTTCTTGGCAACAAAACTGAATCCCCTGATCGTCCATTCATCGTTATTTTAGGTGGTGCCAAGGTGAGCGATAAAATTACCGTGATTGATCGCCTTCTCGATAAGGCAGATACCATTATCATCGGGGGTGGAATGGCTTACACCTTTGCCTTAGCGATGGGACAGACTGTTGGTGATAGTCTTTGTGAAGTTGATAAAGTAGAACTTGCTCGAAATGCACTAAGGAAAGCCGAAGAGAAGGGTGTAAAATTTATGCTTCCCGTCGATTATCTGGTTACAGACTCACTTGATTTTGGTAACAAGACTCTGGGTCAAACCAAAGTCGTTGAGGGTGATATCCCTGATGGCTGGGAAGGTGTCGATGCCGGACCCAAGACGATTGCTTTATTTGCAGAAGAAGTAGCAAAGGCAAAGACTGTTCTTTGGAACGGCCCCATGGGCGTCTTCGAAATCGAGGGAGCTAGTAAAGGAACTTTCGCTGTAGCAAAAGCAGTGGCAGAGGGTAGTGCTACCTCTATTATTGGCGGCGGGGATAGTGTTAAAGCTATTAAGCAAAGCGGATATTCCGACCAGGTCACTTTCATGAGTACAGGTGGTGGTGCATCCCTGGAATTCCTTGAAGGGAAGGACTTGCCAGGCGTTACCATACTGGATCAATAATTTAATATTTTACCCAAGCCCTTTTTTATTATGAGTCGAAAATTTCTTATCGCTGGAAACTGGAAGATGAATCTTACTCCAGATGAATCTGCCGCATTGGTTGATGAAATCAATTCCCTGACTGGAAGTCAGACCAGTGTCCAGGTTTGTGTATGCCCGCCCTTCACATCCCTCCCTGTTGTCTCCTCCAAGGTCGAGCAATCGGAAATTCACTTGGGTGCTCAAAATATGCATGCCGAGCCTTCTGGTGCTTTTACCGGTGAGGTTTCTGCAGAGATGCTTCGTTCACTATATGTCTCACATGTAATCCTTGGTCACAGTGAACGGAGGCAATATTTTGGTGAGACAAATGCTTCTATTAACTCAAAGGTTATCGCCGCTATAAATGCTAACATTCGTCCCATTTTCTGTATTGGGGAAACCCTCGAGGAGCGTGAAGCAGGCAAGACAATGGATGTGGTGGGGGCCCAAGTTCGTGAAGGATTAGTTAATTATCCATCATCTGCACTTGACCTTTTGGTCGTTGCCTATGAACCGGTTTGGGCGATCGGAACTGGGAAAACGGCAACCAACGAGATGGCCCAAGAAGTACACCGAGAGGTAAGGAAGATTTTGTCCGAAATTTTTGGTGAATCAGCGGCATCATCCATTCGAATTCTTTATGGTGGATCAATGAAACCTGAAAATGCAGCAGGTTTGCTTGCACAGCCCGATATTGATGGTGGTTTAATCGGTGGAGCCTCGTTATCGTCAAAATCGTTCTGCGATATAATCGAGGCTGCTCTTTCTACCCAAGCATAGCTACTCAGGTTGCCCGCAGCCTAGTTCGATAAATCATTCAACACCTGCTTTGCATGTTCGGCAGGTTTTACTTTGTGGTAGGCCCTTTCAATCTTCCCACTTTCGCCTATAAGAAAACTCATTCGGTGGATACCATTAAAGGTTTTGCCCATAAATTTCTTCTCCCCCCATACCCCAAAAGCCTTAGACATACTAAGATCTTGATCAATCAAAAGAGGGAATGACAGATCATACTTAGCGATAAATTTGCGATGAGACTTTTCTCCGTCCGCAGAGACTCCAAGGATTAAGGTATTTAACTTTCTGTATTCAATGTTTAAATCCCTGAACCCACAGGCTTCAGTTATGCAACCAGGAGTCATGTCACGCGGGTAAAAGTAAATTAGGCAACGCTCCCCATGGAGAGATTGATTACCCCACTTCTTGCCTGTCTGATCTATATTGCAAAACTTCGGGCAATCCGTTCCAGCCTCCAATGGATTTGGTTTACTCAGGTGGCTGATAGAAAGCTACGGTTTTCCCTACTTTCGCGATACACTGGGCAGAAACTTCGCTTGAGAATTCCTCAATGATTTTCTTTTGCACTTCCTTGTCACCCGGTAGTCCTAGTTTTATCATCGATTCTTTATTTAGAATCTTTTCACATTCCCGGATAAATTCATGAGATAATCCCCGCTTACCCACTCGTAAATCAATGGGTCTTGTTTTGAGAATTCCCCGTATGTCCCGTTTTTCTTTTCCTTTAATTTCTACCATGGTATTTCTTTTCCGTCTTCCCCCCAAAATCTGCCATTTTGTTGAAGGGTTAAATGATCTGTAATATCGAGGATCTTGCCCACTGAATCCTCAACCGAATACTTTGCTTCTGCTCCACCCATCTCGGTTTTTACCCAACCTGGACTTAAGGACACCACCTTAATTCCGTTTTCTGCTAAGTCGATGGCTGCCTGTTTGGTCAACATATTGAGTCCCGCTTTGGAGCACTCATAGGCAATCGCCCCGCCAAGTTGGGTGTTGCCACGCAGTTCAATTGAGCCTAACCGACTGGACATATTGTAGATCCATGCATCTGATGATGGTCGCAGGCAGGCCAGGGCATGACGCAGTACAAGAAAAGCACCCCGCAAATTGGTTTGTAGTACCTGAGAGAAGGAATCTGCACTTACTTCATGCAGGTTTCGCCAGTCGATGACTCCGGCGTTATTGAAGAGTCGATCAATGGTAATACTTTTGCGCTCAAGTTCTTCAAAGCAGTCAGTTACAGACTGTTCGTTATTCACATCAAGCTGAACAATCTCCAAGTGTGAGCAGGTTTTTTGGAGGTTGGATAAAAAGCCCTCTTTAAAAGGGGTGCGGCACCCGGCAATCACCCGATCTCCACGGTTGAGTAACTGCTTGCACAATTCCATGCCGATGCCCCGACTTGCTCCACTGATAAAATAGCTCTTCATAAAATAAACTTTCCATACAACCTTAAAGAGCGGGTGCAGGCAAGCGGATGTATTGTAATAATTTGCAGGTAATCTGGTGTAGGGATTGACTGCTTGTATGTTTTTTTCAAATTCTAACCAGGCGAGTTTTTCCTTGTTAAACTATTAACTCTTCAATCAAACCTTTTTTCGCTCTGTACGAAGAAGGTGGTGACTGATAGGGTGTTTTCATCACACAACTAGACTGAACGCGTTGTTTTCGAGCAAGCTTCACGAACTAGGGTAAACTTTTTATTTTAAAATTTATATGTCCGACGAAGAAAAAGAGCCTTCTCCATCTAAGCCAAGTGACCTTGAGCAGGAAAAGCCCAAGCCTAAGCGTCGTGCCCCGGCAGGTCGCAAAAAGCCTATTACCACCAAAGTAAAAAAAGGAGAGGAAGTTGCTACCGCAACCAAGGTTGGCTCACCCGTTGCGAAAAAAGGTAAAACCTCAGCCAAACCCGAAACTAAGGAGAAACCTAATCATTTAGAACCTCGCAAGAAAGTTAACGAGGCCGCGACTGAGTCGAAATCATCACAAAAATCTGAAATAAAGCCGATAGAAGAAGGGGGCAAGTCAGAGGTTCGGCCTAAGCCTTCGCCAAGGCCTCAAAGGCAACCTGAGCGCCGTGTGCATGAACACAAGACTAAGCATTTTGATGATCAGGCACGCAATGTGCGCGATATCGCAAACCTGAAGGGTAAGCGCCCCATTGTTGCCCTGACTGCATATGATGCGGTGATGGGCAAGTTGGTTAACGACGCGGGCGTTGATTTTATTTTGGTGGGCGACTCGGTGGGAACAACTTTATTAGGGCACCGCACAACCATACCGGTGGATATGACCGATATGGTGCGTCACACTGCCGCGGTTCGCCGTGCCCAACCCAAGTGCTTACTGGTTGCTGATCTCCCCTTTGGAGAGGCGAGCTTTTCCTTTGATCGACTGCTCGATTCGGCCCGCCGGTTGATGCAAGAGGGCGGTGCGGACGCGGTCAAAATTGAGGGAGGTCGGGATGTCGCTGACGATATCGAAAAACTTGTCTCCACTGGGGTGCCGGTGCTTGGTCATATCGGACTACTACCCCAGACGGTAAAAGCAATTGGTGGATACCGGAAGTTTGGCGGCGATCGCCAGGAAGCGGAGGATTTATATACTGATGCAATCGCCCTTGAAGAGGCAGGTTGCTTTGCGGTGGTCGGGGAAATGATTGAGGATGCGGTTGCTCGTGAACTAACCAAGCAGATTCTTCCACCACTGATCGGGATAGGTAGCGGGGCAGCGTGTGACGGGCAGATTTTGGTAAGTGCCGATATCCTGGGGTATAACACAAGGAAGGCACCTTCGTTTGTGAAAACTTATGCCAATTTAAACCAAGTTATCTCTAAAGCTCTTTCTCAGTATGTAACTGAGGTCAAGTCTAGGGAATTTCCCGCCTGAATTTATGAATTTTTCTGTATTAGGAGCTGGGGCATGGGGTACAGCGATGGCAGTATACCTAGCCAGGCTCGGTCATGTAGTCACTCTTTGCCCTCGGCGGATGGAGCATGCCCTCCAGCTCTCATCTGACCGAAAAAACCTTGATTACTTACCTGCAGTTGAATTCCCCTGTGATTTACAGGTTGGCAGGGAGGTGGCTCCGGCAATCATGGAAGCCGATTATATCTTCCTTGCCTGTCCTTCTCACGCATTGCGGAAAACTACATCGGGGGTAGTCGAGCATCTTGTTACCAGCCCTCAACTAAAAGGTGCTCTTGCCCTATGCAAAGGCCTTGAACCAAAGACCAATAAGTATTCTCACGAGGTAATGGCTGAGGTGCTTGGCCCCTCCATAAATTGTGGATATTTAACAGGGCCTTCGCATGCGCTGGAATTGGCAGAGGGTAAGCCTGCTGCAATGTGCCTGGCACTTGATCAAATGGAAGCAGATACTCTTAGCCTACAGGAGGCAATTAGTTC